>DATHEP010000573.1:0-6417 GCA_035318525.1 Conexibacter sp. | reverse complement strand
TCGCTGCCGCCTACGAGACCCACGCCGGTCCGTGCACCGCACCCGCACCCACCGCTGCCGTCTGAGACAGCAGCGCCCCGGCGGGAAGGGGTGCCGGGGCGCGCTGGGGGGTGGGTCGGGGATGTGGACCTGTCGCCATGTTCCCCGCTCCGCCGGACGGCAATCGCACGAATTACGCCAGCGTCTCTAGCATGAACCGCATGACCGTCACGAACGCGATTGCGCAGTACGACTGGGTCGAGCTGCTGGAGCCAATCGAGGATGCGCCGGCCGGCGCACGCGGCGGCCTCGTCGACTTCCTCGACGGCGGGTACGCGCTGGTCGACGTAATGGAGCCGCGACTCGACGACATGCCGGTCGTGTGCGCGCCCGTCTCCAAGCTCCGCAGCCTCGGGCCCGAGCGCCCGCCGGCCCGCAGCTGAGCGACTCAGCCGCGCTCAAGCCCGCGCCCGCCCGGCCGATCCACCGGGCCGATGGAGCCGCTCGTCACCTGCGTGGTCTGCGCGTACGACTACGGCGCGTACGTGGAGGCGGCGGTGCGCAGTGCGCTGGAGCAGGAAGGACTGGCGGGCGGTGCGGGCGCGCTGGAGGTGATCGTCGTCGACGACGGCTCGACCGACGACACGCCCGCGATCCTCGCCTCCTTCGGCGACGCCATCACCGTCCTCCATCAGCAGAACGAAGGCCCGGCCGTCGCCACCAATCGCGCGATCGCGCGCGCCCGCGGCCGCTACGTCTCGCTGCTCGACGCCGACGACCTGTGGCTGCCGGACAAGCTCGCGCGACAGATCGAGCTGCTCGAGGCGCGGCCCGCCGTCGGCCTCGTGCACGGCGACATGGAGGTGATCGACGCGGCCGGCCGCGTGACGCGACCCTCCAAGCACGACTGGTACGGCGAGCTGCCCGTCGTCGGCCGCGCGCTCGGCCGCCTGCTCGCGCAGAACGAGGCGACGACCTCCGCGATCACGCTGCGCACCGACCTGGCGCAAGCGATCCCGCCGACCCCCGCATGGGCCTGGTGCCGCGACTGGTGGCTCGCGGCGCACGTCGCCACGACGCACGAGATCGACGCCGTGCGCGAGCCGGCCGCGCGCTGCCGCATCCACGGCGACAACGTGAGCGCACAGGACGCCACGTCCGAGCGGGCGATCCGCCTGTGGGAGCGCGATCTCAGAGTCCGCCGGATCCTGTTGCGCACGCTCGACCTGCGCAACGCGACGCTCGACGAGCTGGCGCTCGCGTGGACGCGCTTCGCCGGCTTCCTGCAGCGCATCGCTCAGGAGCGCGGGATCCCTCAGACGCAGGTCGTCGCGGTCGACGACGAGGACCGCGCCGCGGCCACGGCGCTGCGCACGCACGCCGACGCGCTGCTCGCAGCCGATCCTGCCGCCGCCGGACGCGCCGCCGCGAAGGCGATGGCGGCTGACCCGTTCGACCGCACGAGCGCGGAGCTGTTCGAGGTCGCGCGCGCCGCCGCCCCGCCGCACGACCCGACTCCGGCCGAGCGCGAGCGCGCCTACGCGGAGCTGTGCGCCGCCGTCGCGGCGCGCGACGACGCGGTCCGCCGACGCCACGCCGCCCGCGCGCTCGTGCTCGACCCGCGCGACGACCACGCGCGCGCGCTCGCCATGCAAGCGAGCCGTCCTGGCCCGGGGTCGCACGACGACCACCGGGCAGGCCAGCGCGGGCCGACCGCGCGCGACGCCGCCCAGCGCGACCGCTTCCACGCCCGCGCCGCGACGGCGCTCGACGGGGCGCAGGCGTTCGTCGCGCTCGCCGATGCCGAGGAGGCGGTCGAGAACCCCGCGCTGATGAGCGCCTGGGCGGCCGCGTTCGCACCCCACGACGACGCGACGCTCGCACTCGTCGCCGACGCGGACGCGGACCTCGCCGCGCTCCAGCCTCGCCTCACCGCCGCGCTGACGGCCGCCGGGATCGACCCCGACGGCGAGCACGACCTCGCCGTCTCGCTTGCGGACGCGGGCAGCGCCGCCGAGGCCGCGCTCGCGCGCGAGGCGCACGCCGTGCTGTCGGCGCGCCCCGCCGAGCGCGCGCTCGCCGGGCATTCGTGCGCCAGCCCTGACGAGGACGGACTCACCGTCCTGCGCGCGCTCGCCGAGCGGCGCTGGTCGCACGACGGGCTGAGCGAATCATTGAACGTCGCGATCACGATCTGCCCGCAGCGCTGGGACGGCGCGGAGCGCTGGGGCGACACGCACTTCGCGCGCGCGCTCGCGGACGAGCTCGAGCGCCGCGGCCACCGTGCGCGCCTCGAGGTCGTCGCCGAGTGGGACGCGCCCGACCGCCCGCCAGCCGACGTGACGATCCACCTGCGCGGGCTGTTCCCGTACGTGCCGCGGGGCGGCGACGAGCTGAGCGTGCTGTGGAGCATCAGCCACCCGGACCTGCTCACGACCGCCGAGTGCGACGCCTTCCACCTCGTCGCCACCCCGTCCGTCCGCCTCGCCGAGCGGCTCGCCGCCCGCACGCGCACGCCGCTGACCGTGATCGAGCAGGCGACCGATGCGACGGTCTTCTTCCCGACCGACGAGCGAGATCCGGCCCACGAGCGCGAGCTCGTCTTCGTCGGCAACTCGCGCGGGATCTTCCGCCCGATCCTGCGCGACCTGCTCCCCACGGAGCATGGGCTTGCGGTCTGGGGCCAGCAATGGGAGCGCTTCCTGCCGGCTGGCCTCGTCGCGGGCGAGCACCTGCCGAACGAGCAGGTGCGCCACGCGTACGGCTCCGCTGCGATCGTCCTCAACGACCACTGGGACGACATGCGCGCACAGGGGATCGTCTCCAACCGCGTCTACGACGCGCTCGCCTGCGGCGCGCTCGTCGTCAGCGACCACCTCGACGAGATCCCCGACCGCTTCGGCGACGCGGTCGTCACGTACCGCACGCCGGAGGATCTGCGCGCAAGCGTCGCCCGCCTGCTGGCCGACCCGGCGGAGCGCGCCGAGCGGGCTGCGCGCGGGCGCACGGAGGTGCTCGCGCGCCACACCTTCCGCCACCGCGTCGACGCGCTGCTCGCGGCGGTCGCCGCGCAACGCGCGCCGAGTGCCCTCAAGACCGCGTCCGCCCAGCCGATTCCCTGCTCATGAGCGCCCTCAGCGAGCCGGCGGCCGCCCCGCCCGCGACCACCGCCGACCCCGCCCCTACCTTCCGCGCCAACGCGCTCGCCGCGCTCGAGGCCGGCCGGCCCGCCGAGGCGCACGCCTGGCTCACGCAGGCACTCGCCGCCTCCGTCGAGCTCGAGTGGGTCAACGACCTCGCCGTGCTCGCCCACCAGGCCGGCAGAGTCGACGAGGCGGAGGCGCTGCTGCGCGCCGCGCTCGCGATCGAGCCGGCGCGCGCGGACGCGGCCGACAACCTCGCCGCGCTGGAGACGACTTTCGCCCTCCGCTCATCGCAAGCGGCGAGCTCCGGGCGACGTCACCAAGGCGCCGACTCGCAGTGGCGCCGCTCGCGCACCCTCGGCGGCCCCGACCCGGGCATGTACGAGCGCGCCTTCCCGGGCATGCCGCGCCCCGACATCATCAGCGAGCACACCTCGCGCTACGCCTACGCGCTCGGCCTCGTCGGCGGCGCCCACGTCCTCGACCTCGGCTGCGGAACCGGCTACGGCAGCGAGATGCTGTCCTGGTCGGCCGCCTCGGTGCGCGGCTTCGACCTGTGGCGGCCCGAGCCCGACGAGCAGCCCTCCTGGCCGGGCGTCGCCGCGCTCAGCTACGGCCACGACCTCTGCGAGGACCCGCTGCCCTCGGCCGACGTCGCCGTCATGTTCGAGGTGATCGAGCACCTGCCGGACGCGCCGCGCGCGCTCGCGATCGCCTTCGGCGCGGTCGAGACGATCGTCGGCTCGTTCCCGAATCCCGTCCACCACGGCTCGTGGATGAACAGATACCACCTGAACGACTGGCCGCTGGAGCAGTTCGAGCGCGAGCTGGAGCGGGCCGCGCAGGCCAGCGGCCGCTTCGCCGGCGTCGAGCTGATTCACCACCACCAGGCGCTCAAGAGCCCGCTGCTCGCGCCCGGGCGCGACCCCGAGGCGTCCTTCTGGGTCGTCGTCGCGCGCGGAGTGCCGGCCCGATGAGCAACCCGACGGCGATCCCGCTCACCGACCCCGCCGTCGTCACGATCGAGAACAGCCTGCCACGCGCGGTCGCCGTCAGCCCCGACACGACGATCCGCGACTACTGGCGCGCCCGCGCCCACCAGCACACGCAGGACCGCTACCTCGGCATCAAGATGTCGAAGTTCCCGGAGGACCTGCGCGTCTACGAGCATCTGCTGTGGGTCGCCGCGCCCGACGTGCTGATCGAGCTCGGCGCGCAGTCGGGCGGCTCGACGCTGTGGCTGCGCGACCGCCTGCGCGCGCTCCAGACCTACGGCGCGCTCGCCGCGCCGCCGAAGGTGATCGCGGTGGACATCGACCTCGACGCGGCGCGCCACAACGTCGCGGCGCGCGACCCGGAGTGGGCGGAGACGATCGCCTTCGTCGAGGGCGACGTCTGCGACCCGGCGGTGCGCGCCGCGGTCGGCGCGCACATTCCCCGCGGCGCCGTCTGCATGGTGATCGAGGACTCGGCGCACACGGCGGAGACGACGAGAGCGGCGCTCGAGCTCTACAGCGACCTGATCCCGCCCGGCGGCTTCTTCGTCGTCGAGGACGGCTGCGTCGACGTGCCGTGGATGCGCGTCAAGGACGACTGGCCCGTCGGCGTCCTGCCGGCACTGAACGACTGGCTCGCGACGCCGCAGGGCGCATCCTTCCGCGTCCGCCGCGACCTCGAGGTCTACGGCGTCAGCTGCCACCCCTCGGGGTTCCTGCAGCGCGCCGGCTGAGCTGGAGCCGCACGAGCGGTCTCTTCAGGACCAGTCCTCCGGCGCGACCACGCGCAGCGCGGGCACGCGCTCGAAATGCCGCCGGTTGCGCGTCACGAGCGGTAGCCGCGCGTCGAGGCAGACGCCGGCTTGGAGCGCGTCCCGGACGTCGATGCCCCGGCCCTCGCTGCGCAGCGCAGCGAGCGCCTCGCCGCCGAGCAGTCCCCCGCGCGGGGTGAGCGGCAGCGTCGACGTCTCGAGCAGTGCGCGGACGGGCCGCGGATCGGTCCGATGCGCGGAGCCGAGCGCCAGCTCGAACGCCGTGACCGCGGTGACGCGATAGCCACCGCGACCAAGTCGGGCGAGGAGGTCCGCTCCGGGCCCTCTCCCGCGCAGGTAGTCGATCAGGACGTCGGTGTCTACGACCGGGGCGTCGGCCACGTCGCCCACGCGTCCTTCAGCTCGGCCTCGAACCGGTCGGCGTCGTCGATTCCCCAGGCCCCTCGCGCGGCGAGGAACGCGTCGTCGGCCGTCTCGTCGCGACCGCCGCGTTCGAGGTACTCGCGCACGGCCTCCTCGATGATCGGGGAGAAGCCACGCGCCCCCCGAGCGGACGCGAGCGCGCGCACGCGGCGGTAGAGCGGATCGGGCAGCTCGACGGTCGTTCGCATGTGGCTCATTCTAGCATGCATGCATGCATGCGAATGCGTGCACCACCGTGGAACCGCGCCGTCAGACCCGCTCTCAGTCCAGCTTGCCCGCCTCCCAGCACTGCCCCGGGCCGCGGCAACTCGCCATCATCGCGAGTGCGCCGCTGAAGCGGGCGAGACGCTCGGGCGGTGCCTCGCGGGCGAGGTTTCTCAGCTGGAAGGGGTCGCTCGCGAGGTCGTAGAGCTCGCGCTCGCCGTCCGCGTACTCGACGTAGAGCGCGTCCTGCGAGCGCAGCGCCTCGTACGTCGGCGGGTTGCCGCTGCCGGCGGGCGGCAGGTCCGGGTCGTTGACGCCGCTGACGTTGCCGCGATGCTCGATCAGCACCGCGTCGCGCCAGTCGTCGACCGGCTCCCCTCTCAGCAGCGGCACGAGGCTGCGGCCGTCCGCCGTCGGCGGCGCGGGCGCGCCGGCGAGCTCCGCGAACGTCGGGCACAAGTCGGTGTTCTCGGTCATCGCGTCGACCGTGCGGCCGGCCGGCACCCCCGGCCCGCTGACGACGAGCGGCACGCGGACGTCCGGGTCATACGCCGTCAGCTTGCCCGGCGCGAGGCGATGCTGGCCCTGGTGGAAGCCGTTGTCGGAGCTGAAGACGACGTACGTGTTGCGCGCGACGCCGGCCGCGCGCAGGCGTCTCTGAAGGCGGCCCACCATGCGGTCGACTGCCTGCACCGCGCGTACGCGCTGGCGGAAGGTCTGATCGATCCGCTCGATCTCCCGCGCCGCCAGCGGACGGTGGCCGCGCAGCCACGCCGGCTTGTCCAGCATGTCGGCCTCGTCGAACGAGGCGTCGCGCGGAGCGGTGACCGTCGCGAAGCGGTTGCGGTCCTGCGGGGCGGGCGTCGCCGGCGAGTGGGGCGCGAAGGTCCACAGGTTCAG
>DATHEP010000572.1:0-6897 GCA_035318525.1 Conexibacter sp. | reverse complement strand
CGTCGACGTTGGTCACCACCGGGACCGCTGCGGCCTCGGTCAGACGACGTGCGATCGTCTCGCGGCCCGTCCGCCGCGGCGCTCGCGTCGCGACCGCGGGGGCGTCGTCGCTCGCGCCGCCGTCCGCGATCGCCGCCGCCGGCTCGTCCGTCGCGATCTCGAGCAGGACCGTGCCGACCGGCACGACCTCCCCGGCCGCCACGCAGAGGTCGCCGACCTCGCCCGCGACCGGCGAGGGGATGACCACGTTGACCTTGTCGGTCGCGACCTCGACGAGCGGATCGTCCGCGGCGACGGTCTGGCCGGGCCGGACCAGCCACTCGACCACCTCTCCCTCGGCGATGCCCTCGCCGAGGTCCGGCAGTGCGAAGCGGTGGCGCATCAGAACCCGACCAGCCGCCGTGCCGCCGTCGCCACGCGCTCGGCGCTCGGCAGGTAGTCGTCCTCGAGCGCGAACAGCGGGAACGGCGCGTCGGGTCCGACCACGCGCAGTGGCGGGGCGTGCAGGTCGTGCAGCGCGTGCTCGCCGACCAGCGCGGCGAGCTCGGCGCCCACGCCGCAGGACTGCGGGGCCTCGTGCACGATCAGGCAGCGGTGCGTGCGCCGCACCGAGTCGAGGACCGTCTCGCTGTCGAGCGGCCACAGCGAGCGCAGGTCGACCAGCTCGATCGAGATCCCCTCCGCTGCAAGCGCCTCTGCCGCCGCCGCGCACGTCGGCACGCTGGCGCCGTAGCTCACGAGCGTGACGTCGGTCCCGGAGCAGACGATCCGCGCGCCGGGCGGGCCCTCGCCGGGCTGCGCGCCGGGCAGCGGCATGCGCGTCCCGCGGTAGAGGCGCTTGGGCTCCATGAAGATCACCGGATCGTCGCTCGCGATCGCCCAGCCGAGCAGCTCGAAGGCGTCCGCCGGCGTCGAGGGGCACAGCACGCGCAGGCCGGGCAGGTGGCAGAACAGCGCTTCCGGGGAGTCGCTGTGCAGCTCGGGTGCCCGCACCCCGCCGCCGAACGGCAGGCGGATGACCATCCGCATCGCGACCGCGCCGTTCGTGCGCCAGCGGTAGCGCGCGACGTGCGTGGCGATCTGCTCGAGCGCCGGATAGCTGAAGCTGTCGAACTGGATCTCCACCACCGGCCGGTAGCCGGCCAGGCAGAGCCCGACGGCGAGGCCGACGGTCCCGGCCTCGGCGATCGGCATGTCGAGCACCCGCTGCGCGCCATGGCGGAGCTGGAGCCCGTCGGTGACGCGGAAGACGCCGCCGTTGCGGCCGATGTCCTCGCCCAGCAGGAGCACCTGCGGATCGCGTTCGAGCGCGTCGTCGAGCGCCTGCTGCAGCGCCTCCACCATCGTCACCGCGGTGTCGGCTGCGCGCTCGACGCCGGCCCGCTCGAGTGCCCGGAAGCTCACGCCGTGCGTCCGCCGAGCTGTGCCTCGAGCAGCGGGGGCGGCTCGACGTGGACGTGCTCGATCAGGCGGCGGCGGTCGACCGGGCCCTGGGCCGCCAGCCGCTCGCTCGCCTCGACCATCCGTGCGTGGGCGTTCGCGCGCTCGAGCTCCAGCTCGTCCTCCGTCAGCAGGCCGCGTGCGAGCAGGCTGTCGGCCAGACGGGCCACCGGCTCGTGCGCCCGCCACGTCTCCGCCACGGCGGGATCGCGGTAGCGCGCCGGATCGTCGGCCGTCGCGTGCGGGCCGATCCGATAGCAGGTCGCCTCGACGAGCGTCGGACCGGCGCCCGCGCGGGCGCGCTCGGCCGCCACCGCCACCACGTCCCGTACCGCGCGGGCGTCGAAGCCGTCCACCTGCACGCCGACGATCCCGTAGCCCGCTGCCTTGTCGACGATCGCCTTGGCCGCTGTCTGGCGCGCCACCGGGGTGGAGATCGCCCAGCCGTTGTTGGTGCAGAGCAGCACCACCGGGGCCCGCAGGACGCCGGCCAGGTTCACTCCCTCGTGGAAGTCCCCCTCGGACGTCGCGCCGTCCCCGAAGAACACGACCGCGACGTCGTCGCTCCCGGCGTTCGCCCGGCCCCAGGCCCAGCCGACCGCGTGCGGGATCTGGGTCGCCACCGGCACGCATTGCGGGGCGCAGGCATAGCGTCGCGGATCGAGCAGCCCGCGCGGATCGCCGTTGAAGTAGCTGAGCACCTGCTCCGGCGGGGCCCCGCGCAGCACCGGCAACGCGTTCTGGCGATAGGTCGGGAACAGCCAGTCGCTCTCGCGGACGGCGGCGAGCGCTCCGGCCTGGATGCCCTCCTCTCCCCAGAACATCGGATAGGCGCTCAGTCGTCCTTGGCGCTGGAGCGTGACGGCGCGCTCGTCGTAGGCGCGCAGCAGCAGCATCTGACGCAGCAGGAGGAGGTCGTCGTCGGCAGCGGCGGCGACCCGCTCGCTGGCGGCCGCCTCCGGCGCCGCCTCGGCGGTCACGTCGATCATTGCTTGGCGAGTGGCGGCCCGGCGGGCCGGTCGGCGACGGGCAGCCAACTGCGCAGGAAGCGCTCCGCGATCGCGACAGCGCCGGCATACGGCCCACGCTCGTCGGCAAGCGTCTCGCGGACGAGCGCTCCCATCGTCTCCTCCAGCGCCTCCTGCGCCTCGTCGAGGCTGTGCGCCTGCGCCACACGCGGGTTGAGGTAGGCCATCGCTCCCCCGGCGCTCGCGACGAAGTCGGCATGCGCGGCCACGCCGCGCGATCGCAGGACCTCCAGGCCCGCGGCCGTATAGGGCGCGTTGCCCACGGGAACCACGACGCGCGCCTCGACGCGCGCGGCGCAGCTCTGGCCGAGCACGCCAGCGCGGGCGCCCGGGACGAGCGCGTCGCAGGCGACCGCCCACAGGGCGGCGTGTGCTCCCAGCGGGACGCCGAGCTGGAACACCATGTCGTCGCCCCAGGCGTGTCGGGCCTCGAGCAGTTGGTCGAGTGGAAAGCTGCGGCCCGGGGGGGCGATGGCGCAGCCCGCGACGGTCGACACCGCCACGATCCGCGCGCCGCGCCGATCGACTGCGCGGGCGATGCTCGCACCCATCTTCCCGAAGCCCTCGAGCGCGAGCGTTCGCCCCGCCAGATCTCCGCCGAGCGCCGCGGCCAGCGCGGCTGCCACGCCGCAGCCGGTCAGCAGCTCCTCGCCCGGGACTCCGTCGGCGGCGGCCGCGACGATCCCGTCCTCTCCCCCCGGGGTGGGGAGGCCGACGAAGTCCTGCTCGGAGGTGCCGAGGTCCGGCCCCGTCATCAGCGCGCCCGACGCCAGCCGCGGGGCGATCTCGTCGCGATAGCCGTCGATCACCTCGCCACGCAGCTCGGGGCTGGCACGCAATCCGATCTTGGCGCCGCCGATCGGCAGGCCCAGGACGGCCAGCTTGTAGCTCATCGCCCGTGCGAGCAGCCGCATCTCGGCCTCGGTCACGTCGGGCGCGAGTCGCGTCCCCCCGCCGCTGACCGGCGCAGAAGGGATGTCGTAGACGATCAGACCGTCGACGTTCCTGAGGCGCTCGACCCTGGGGCCTCGCCGCTCCGATCGAGGCTTCGTCTCGACGTACATGGGCGGGCATCCTCAGGTGGGTCAGACGGTCTGTCAAACGCGACAGCACGAGCAGGGTGTTCACCAACTGCGATCTCGACGGCCGCTGCCCGGCGCTAGCGTCCGGCGGCATGTCGACCGTCGCCCACGTCGTCGCCCGCACGCTCACGAGGCATGGAGTCGACACCGTGTTCGGGCTCGTCGGCAGCGGCAACTTCACCCTCTGCACCGCCCTCCACGCCGAGGGCGCGCGCTTCCACCCCGCCCGCCACGAGACCGGGGCCGTGTCGATGGCCGACGGCTGGGCGCGGACGCTCGGCCGCGTCGGCGTGGCCAGCGTCCATCAGGGCCCTGGCCTGACCAACGCCATCACGGGACTGACCGAGGCGGTCAAGGGCCGCACGCCGCTCCTGCTGCTGGCGGCGGAGGCCCCCGCGGCCGCGCTCGACTCGAACTTCCGCGTCGATCAGGACGCGCTCGTGCGCTCGGTGGGGGCGCTGCCCGAGCGCGTGCACGGGCCCGCGACCGCGTCGGCCGACGCCGCCCGCGCGCTGCGCCGGGCGGCGACCGAGCGGCGGCCAGTGGTGCTGATGCTCCCGATCGACGTCCAGGCGCAGCCCTGCGAGCTGGAGCCGTCGGCCGACTCCGTCCCCGCGACGGCTCCGCCGGTGCCGGCCGCCGCCGAGGTCGAGGCGGTGGCGGATCTGCTCGCTGAGGCCAGCCGCCCGGCGATCGTGGCGGGCCACGGCGCCGTGCTGGCCGGCGCGGGGCCTGCGCTGCAGGAGCTCGGCGAGCGCCTGGGGGCGCCGCTGGCCAGCTCGGCGATGGCGCACGGCCTGTTCCGCGGGGACCCGTTCGATCTCGGCATCGCGGGCGGCTTCGCCACGCCGCTGGCGCGGCGGCTGCTGGCGCAGGCGGACGTCGTGCTGGTCGTCGGAGCCGGGCTCAACCGCTGGACGACCCGCAACGGCGGCCTCTTCGCGGCCGACGTCGCGCTCGTGCAGGTCGACCTGGAGTCCGCGGCGATCGGTCGCAGCGGGGACGTTCGGCTCGGCCTCGTGGGCGACGCGGCGGCGGCGGCGCGCGCGCTGGTGGCGGAGCTCGATCGCTGCGGCGTCCGCCTGCCGGGCGTCCGCTCCCGCCAGCTAGCGCAGGAGATCGAGGCCGGCCGCTGGGGCCGTCTGGCGTACGCCGAGAGCACGCGCGACGGCTTCATCGACCCTCGTCGGCTTTCGATCGAGCTCGACCGCCTGCTGCCCGCCGAGCGGACGCTCGCGCTCGACTCCGGTCATTTCATGGGCTATCCGGCGATGTACGTCGACGTCCCCGACCCGGCTGGGTTCGTCTTCACCCAAGGCTTCCAGTCGATCGGCCTCGGACTCCCCTCGGCGATCGGGGCCGCGCTCGCGCGGCCCGATCGGCTCTGCGTGGCGGCGCTCGGCGATGGCGGCGCGCTGATGGCGCTGCCGGAGCTCGAGACCGCCGCTCGCCTCGCGCTTCCGATGCTGCTGGTCGTCTACAACGACGCCGCCTATGGCGCCGAGGTCCATCATTTCGCGGCGCTCGGCGAGCCGGTCGACCTCGTGCGCTTCCCGGACACCGACTTCGCCGCGTTGGCGCGTGCGGCCGGCGCCGAGGGCGTCACCGTCCGCGCTCCCGCCGACCTGGCTGTGGTCTCGCGCTGGCTCGAGCGGCGTGACCGGCCGCTGCTGATCGATGCCAAGGTGGACCCTGAGGTGCGGGCGGGCTGGCTCGAAGAGGCGTTCCGCGGCGGCTGAGCCCGCCGCGGGCGCAGCACGGGGGGGCGGGCCGCCCGCGTTGCGACATGTCCCGTTCGAGCGGCGCCGACCGGTGTGCCGCACCCGAACGAGGAAGGGCCACCGTGCGAAGCGACGACGCTCCCCGACCGGCGCAATCCGGCGCCGCCGAGTCACCGACAAGCCGCCTGCGACCCGCGGTCGATCCCGCCACCGTGATCGCGCTGCGCCCCGAGGCCACTGCAGACGGGGCAGAGTGGATCGAGGCGTTGGTACGACGGCTGATGGACAGCGGCGCTCCGGCGCTCGTGATCGACTGCACTGAGGTCCGCGGGGTCAGCGGGCACCTTCTCGGTGTCCTGCGTCGGGTCGCTGGCTTTGCTGCGGGCCGGCGTGTCCCGTTTGGCGTCGCGGCTCACGGTGTGACCGCCGAGACGATCCGGCGCCATAGCCCGGAGCTTGTTGGCGCCGCGAGCTGTGCGGGAGTGCTTGCGGCGCTTGGGTTCAGCGGCGACGCCCGCGTGCTTGAGCTCGTCACGGGCTCGGTCCCTGTCGTCGATTCGTCTGTGGTGCTTGCGGGATCGCTGAATCGATCGTGGTTGCCGGTGGGGGGATGGGATTCTGGCGATCGGAGCAGGATCGAGGCGGATTGACCGATGGAGCTGTGAAGTGGAGGACCACGCTGAGGACGGTCCTGCGACTGTGTTGGCTAGGCCGCCGTGGCTTGGCATCGAGCTTCGCCTTCTAGCGACGCTTGCGGCTGTGGCGAGTGAGTGCTCGTTTCGTGGTGCTGCTGACGTGCTTGGTTACGTGCCGTCGGCGGTGTCGCAGCAGATTGCCCGTTTGGAGCGGCTGGTGGGTGCGCGGCTTGTGGAGCGTGAGCGGGGGGTTGCTGGTGTCACGGTGACGGAGGCCGGGGGGTTGTTGTTGCGTCATTTCGCGGAGGTGATGAGTCGTCTCGATGCTGCACAGGCGGATCTTGAGGCGTTGCGTGAGGGGCGCGCGGGAACGCTTGTCGCCGGTGTCGACCAGTCGGTTGCCGGTCCGTTTGTTCCTCCTCTCTTGCGGATGCTTGCGTGGGGGCTGCCGCAGCGTGCGGTGCGTGTGGAGGAGTCCTACTCGGCGTTGGAGCTGGGTCGGCGGGTCGAGTGCGGCGAGCTGGACCTTGCCCTCGGCGAGCTGCCGCTGACTGGCCCGTTTGCGTGTGAGGTGCTGGTCGAGGATCCCTATGTTCTGCTCGTGCCGAAGGCGTGGGCGGTCGCTGCCAGCCCTGGGCCGCTGTGTGCTGATGCGCTGCGTGAGTTGCCGCTGATCGGTCTCGATGACGAGCGCGGTGCGGTCGTCGAAGCTGGTTTGCTGGCGCGCAAGATCGAGCCGCGCTTCGTGTTGCGATCGAGCTTGGGTGCGGTGCAGGAGCTTGCGGCGGCTGGTGTCGGGGCCGCGATCGTGCCCCGCCTGAGCGTCAACGAGACGGACGTCCGGACGATCGCTGTCGCGCTGGATGGCGTTGTCCCACCGCGGGTGATCGGGCTCTACTGGCACCGTGAGCGGCGTCGGCTGCCGGCGTATGAGGCGTTCGTCGAGCTGGCCGCCTTGGTGCCGAGGAGGCGAGCGGGTCTCCGTCTCTCT
>DATHEP010000571.1:0-5192 GCA_035318525.1 Conexibacter sp. | reverse complement strand
GCGCTCGACGAGGCGCTCTCCTACGCCCGCGAGCGGCGCGCGTTCGGCAAGCCGATCTCGAAGTTCCAGGCGATCCAGGGCAAGCTCGCCGACATGTCGACCGAGATCGAGGCGACGCGGCTGCTCGTCTACAAGGCCGCCCGCCTGAAGGACAAGGGCGAGAGCTTCACGCTGACCGCCGCGCAGGCGAAGCTGAAGACCGGCCGGCTGGCGGTGCGCTGCAGCGAGGAAGCTGTGCAGATCCACGGCGGCTACGGCTACATCGAGGAGTACCCGGTCTGCCGCTTCTACCGCGACGCGAAGATCCTCACGATCGGCGAGGGGACCGACGAGGTGCAGCAGATGGTGATCGCGCGGGCGCTGGGAGCCTGACGTGCGGGTAGGTGGGTCCGAGTCGGTGCGCATCCGCGAGGTCGGCCCGCGCGACGGGTTCCAGAACGAGCCGGAGACGATCGCCGCGCATGACAAGGTGCGGCTGATCGACCAGCTCGGGCGCACGGGCCTGAGACGGATCGAGGTCACGAGCTTCGTGCGCGCCGACGTGATCCCGCAGCTCGCCGACGCCGCCGAGGTGCTCGCCGCGATCGACCTGCCGGACGACGTCAGCGTCAGCGTGCTGATCCCGAACGAGCGCGGACTGGAGCGGGCGCTGGAGCTGCGCGAGCGCTTCCACGAGGTCAACGTCTTCCTGTCGGCGTCCGAGACGCACAACCGCAAGAACGTGAACCGCTCGATCGCCGAGTCGCTGGAGGGCGTCTCACGCGTGCTCGCGCGCGCCCGCGAGGCGGGCTTGCGCTGCGAGGGCGTCATCTCGACCGCGTTCGGCTGTCCCTACGAGGGCTTCGTCCGGCCGGAGCGCGTCGCCGAGATCGCGCGGGCGCTCGTCGACGCCGGCGCCGAGGAGATCGGCTTCGGCGACACCACCGGGATGGCGAACCCGCGCCAGGTCGGCGAGCTGTTCCCGCGCTGGCGCGACGCGCTCGGCGAGCGGGTGGAGCTCACCGCCCATTTCCACAACACGCGCGGGCAGGGGCTCGCGAACGCGCTCGCCGCGCTGCAGGCCGGCGTCGACTCGTTCGAGTCGAGCTTCGGCGAGCTCGGCGGTTGCCCGGTCCCGCCGGGCGCGACCGGCAACGTCGCGACCGAGGACCTCGTCTCGATGTTCGAGGAGATGGGCATCGCGACCGGGATCGACCTGCCTGCGCTCGTTGCGGCGGCGGGCATGGCGGCCGACGTGCTCGGCCGGCCGCTCGGGTCGCACGTGCTCGTGGCGGGGCCGGTGGAGTGGGGCGGCGACGCACCCGGCGGGACGCCTGCGGGGTGATCGCATGTTCTCCCGCGTCCTGATCGCTAATCGCGGTGAGATCGCGTGCCGCGTGGCGCGGACGCTGCGCCGCCTGGGGATCGAGAGCGTCGCCGTGTACAGCGACGCCGACGCGTCGGCGCCGCACGTGCGCGCGGCCGATCGCGCGCTGCGGCTCGGCCCGGCGCCGGCGGCCGAGTCCTACCTGTCGATCGAGCGCGTCGTGGCGGCGACGCAGGCGAGCGGGGCAGACGCGATCCACCCTGGCTACGGCTTCCTGTCCGAGCGCCCGGCATTCGTGCGCGCATGCGCGGAGGCGGGGATCGCGTTCGTCGGCCCGAGCCCCGAGGCGATGGCGCTGCTCGGCGACAAGGTCGCTGCGAAGGCGGCCGCGGAGTCGGTGGGGGTGCCGGTCGTGCCGGGGCTGTCCGGCGAGCGGCTGAGCGATCCGGAGATCATCGAGTGGGTCGGCGGTGAGCGGCTGCCCGTGCTGCTGAAGGCGGCCGCGGGGGGTGGGGGCAAGGGCATGCGCGTCGTGCGCTCGCTCGATGAGCTGCCGGACGCGCTGGGCGCCGCGAGGCGCGAGGCGCAGGCCGCCTTCGGCGACGACCGCCTGCTTGTGGAGCGCTATCTCGAGCGCTCCCGGCACATCGAGGTGCAGCTGATCGCCGATGCGCACGGCACGGTTCTCCACCTCGGCGAGCGCGAGTGCTCGCTCCAGCGCCGGCACCAGAAGGTGATCGAGGAGGCGCCGTCGCCGGTCGTGGACGGGGCGCTGCGCGAGCGGATGGGCGAGGCGGCGTGCGCGCTCGCACGCGCCGCGAGCTACGTCGGCGCAGGCACGGTCGAGCTGATCTGCGAGCACGACGACCCGTCGTCGTTCTACTTCCTGGAGGTCAACGCGCGCCTGCAGGTCGAGCATCCCGTGACCGAGGCGGTCACAGGGCTCGACCTCGTGGAGCTGCAACTGCGGGTCGCGGCCGGGGAGCCGCTGCCGCTGTCGCAGGCGGACGTCGCTCTGAGCGGGCACGCGGTCGAGGCGCGCGTGTACGCGGAGGACCCGGCGAACGGCTTCCTGCCGTCGACGGGACGGGTGGTGGCGTATCGGGAGCCGGCCGGGCCGGGCGTGCGGGTCGACTCGGGCATCGAGGAGGGTGTCGAGGTGGGGGCGCACTACGACCCGCTCCTCGCCAAGGTCATCGCGCACGCCTCGGACCGCACGGGCGCGCTTGCCCGCCTCGATCGCGCGCTCGCCGAGCTGCGCGTCGTCGGCCCGACGACAAACGCGGCGTACCTGCGCGCGCTGCTCGCGCGGCCGGAGGTGCGCGCCGGCGAGCTCGACACCGAGCTGATCGAGCGGCTCGGGGATGCGGTCGCGTCGCCGGCGCAAGCCGCCGACCTCGCTGGACTCGCGGTCGTCGCGCTGCTCGGCCAGGCGCCGCCGTCCGACGATCCCTGGGACGTGCGCGACGGCTGGCGGCTGGGCGGCGTGCGGGCGACGGCGCGGATGCGGTTGGAGGGGCCGGGCGGCTCGGTCGACGCCGTCGCGGTGCCGGACGGCGCGGGCGGCTGGCTGCTCGGTGGGGACGGCGGGTGTCGTGCGCGCTGGTGCGCTGGCGGTCTGGGCATCGAGGGGGACCGGGGTGTCGTCCGGACGGTCGAGGTCGTCCGCGATGGTGCGGTGGTGTGGCTGGTCGACGACGGCGTCCCGACGCGCTGGGCGCCGACGGTCGACCGCGTCGGCGCGCGTGCCGGGGGCGGCGCGCTCGACGCGCCGATGCCCGGCACCGTGATCGACGTGCGCACCGAGCCGGGCGCCGCCGTCGCCGAGGGCGACGTGCTCGTCGTCCTCGAGTCGATGAAAATGGAGCTCGCGATCCAGGCCCCCGCCGACGGCACCGTCACGGACCTCCTCGTGGCGACGGGGCAGCGCGTCACGCAGGGCCAGCCGCTCGTCGCGCTTGCAACGGGACCTGCGTCAGGTTCGGGGTCCATATCACCCCCGATCCGACACTCCGAAAAGGCGAGCGTATGAGCACGGTGCTGCACACCCACGCCCGACCGGGGACGCCGGAGTTCGTGGCGAACGCTCGGGCCCACGCCGAGCTCGTGGCCGATCTGCGTGAACGGCAGGCCGCGGCGGCGGCCGGGGGCGGCGAGAAAGCCCGGGCGCGGCATGTCGACCGTGGGAAGCTGCTCCCGCGCGAGCGCGTGGACCGGTTGAACGATCCGGGCGCGCCCTTCCTGGAGCTGTCTCCCTTGGCGGCCGCGGGCATGTATGACGATGCCGCGCCCGGTGCGGGAATCGTGACTGGCGTCGCGCGGATTGCGGGCCGCGAGGTCGTCGTCGTCGCCAACGACGCGACCGTGAAGGGCGGCACGTACTACCCGATGACCGTCAAGAAGCATCTGCGCGCGCAGGAGGTGGCGCTGCAGAACCGGCTGCCGTGCGTCTACCTCGTCGACTCCGGCGGAGCCTTCCTGCCGCTGCAGGACGAGGTCTTCCCTGACCGCGAGCACTTCGGGCGGATCTTCTTCAACCAGGCGACGATGTCGGCGCAGGGGATCCCGCAGATCGCGGCGGTCATGGGCTCGTGCACCGCCGGCGGCGCGTACGTGCCGGCGATGAGCGACGAGACCGTCATCGTCCGGAACCAGGGCACGATCTTCCTCGGCGGCCCGCCGCTCGTGAAGGCGGCCACCGGCGAGGAGGTGACGGCCGAGGAGCTCGGCGGCGGCGACCTCCATGCGAAGACCTCCGGCGTCGTAGACCACCTCGCGGAGGACGACGACCACGCCCTGCGGATCGTGCGCAGCATCGTCGGGACCCTTCCCTCGAAGCCCTCCGCCCCATGGGAGCGCGCGGCGGTCGAGGCCCCGAACGTGGACCCGCAAACGCTCTACGGCGCCATCCCCCCCGACTCCCGCACGCCCTACGACCCGCGCGAGCTGATCGCGCGCATCGCTGACGGCAGCCGCTTCCACGAGTTCAAGGCGGAGTACGGGACCACCGTCGTCACCGGCTTCGCGCACGTCCACGGCCACCCGATCGGGATCGTCGCGAACCAGGGGATCCTCTTCTCCGAGTCCTCCCTCAAGGCCGCTCACTTCATCGAGCTGTGCGATCAACGCGGCACACCACTGCTGTTCCTGCAGAACATCTCGGGCTTCATGGTCGGCCGCGAGTACGAGGCCGGCGGGATCGCCAAGGACGGCGCAAAGATGGTGGCGGCGGTCAGCACCGCGCGCGTGCCGAAGCTGACGGTGATCGTTGGCGGCTCCTTCGGCGCCGGCAACTACGGCATGTGCGGCCGCGCCTACGCGCCTCGCTTCCTGTGGATGTGGCCGAACGCCCGCATCAGCGTGATGGGTGGCGAGCAGGCGGCGATGGTGATGACCGAGGTCGGCCAGCCGGAGGTCGGGGCGCAGCTGCGCGAGCAGTACGAGCGCCAGGGCCACCCGTATTACGCGACCGCCCGCCTGTGGGACGACGGCGTGATCGATCCGCTCGACACGCGCCGCGTCGTCGGGCTCGCACTCGGCGCCTGCTCGAACGCGCCGCTGGCGCCGCGGAGCGCACCGGTATTTCGTATGTAGCGCCAGGCCGTATACGTCAGGACGCGAACCACCGTCCTGGCGCATAGCTGCGCGTCGGGGACCTCGCCCTAGGTATAAGCCCTCTGTGAAGGTGGAGGCGCTGTCCGCGTGAGGTGGCTGGGACGCTTCGGCACGCGGCACCCCGTGGCGATCCTGCTCGCGTGGGCGGCGGTCTTCGTGATCGCGCTGCTGACCGCCTCCAGCGCTCGCGACCAGATCCACGCGACCGACCTGCAGATCCCGGGGACCGACTCGGCGCGCGCCGCGCAGCTGACGAGACAGGAGTTCGGCT
>DATHEP010000570.1:0-5104 GCA_035318525.1 Conexibacter sp. | reverse complement strand
CAAGAGCGTGCACGTTTCGCGAGACTCGATCGGACGAATTTCCCTCGATCGTCTGAATCCGGCCGTCGGGGAGGACCTGCTCGACGATCCCGATGTGCTCGTCCCAGACGATCAGATCGCCGGGGCGCGGGACCACGCCGGGGCCGTTCGGGACCGCGCGGCCGGCGCCCTGCGCCCACGCGTAGAGCGCGTCGACCGAGCCGAAGCCCTGCCCCTGATCGCCGAGCGGCGTGCCCGCCTGGCGCGCCGCCCACGAGACGAAGTAGGCGCACCACGGCCCGACGCCGCTGCCGGCGGTGGCAGTGCGGTACGTGGCGATGCGCGCGGAGTCGTTCGAGCCGGGCGGCTGCTCGGCCTGGCCGAGCTCGGCGCCGGCAATCAGCGGCATCGCGCCGCCGCCGCCTCCGGCGACGTATGGCAG
Organism: Conexibacter sp.; assembly: GCA_035318525.1. GTDB lineage: Bacteria > Actinomycetota > Thermoleophilia > Solirubrobacterales > Solirubrobacteraceae > Conexibacter. Next base: position 4,683 of record DATHEP010000570.1, on the reverse strand, counting down.
GCCGTTCGCGCCCTGAAGCGCGCCGGCGAAGGAGCCCGGGGATCCGGCGGTCGCCATCGCGGCCGCGCTCGCGGTCGGGGTCGCGGCTGCGACGCCCGCGGTCGCGCCGGGCGTCGGCTGCGGCGCAGCGACCGGCGGCGCGAGCGCCCGCTCGAGCTGCTCGACGCGTGCGATGGCGAGGGCGAGGGACATCGCCCACAGTCATCGGTCGCAGGCGCCGCAGCTTGACCTGGCGCGTTCGCGTCCGGACGCAGAGGCGAGGCGAGCGACGAAACGCCGCCCGCCTCGCTCCGAGCCTCCCGTCCAGGGCGCGGTTGGTTACCGCAGCAGAGAAAGGACCTGCTGCGGCGCCTGCTGCGCCTGCGCGAGCATCGAGGTGCCCGCCTGAACCAGGATCTGGTTCTTGGTGAAGTTGACCATCTCGGCAGCCATGTCCACGTCGCGGATGCGGCTCTCGGAGGCGGTCAGGTTCTCCTCGTACGTGGCGAGGTTGTTGAACGTGTGCTCGAGGCGGTTCTGCACCGCACCGAACGTGGCACGCTGGGCGGACACGGACTCGATCGCCGCATCGACGTCCGCGAGGACGGTCGAGGAGGTGATGTCGATCGTGCCGACCGCGGCGCCGAGGCTCACCGTCGAGACGGAGATGACCTCGCCGTCGTTGGCGCCGACCTGGAACGAGATCGTCTGCGCCGAGTCCAGCAGCTGGATGTTGTTGAACTGGGCGGTCGTGCCGATCCGCTCGATCTCCTCGGTCAGCTGAGCGACCTCGGAGTTGATCGCGCTTCTGTCCGACGTCGAGAGCGTGCCGTTCTGGTACTGCACGGCCAGCTCGCGGACGCGCTGAAGCATCGAGTGGACCTCGGTCAGCGAACCCTCAGCCGTCTGGACGAGCGAGATGCCGTCCTGGATGTTGCGCCCGGCCTGGTCGAGGCCGTGGATCTGACCACGCAGCTTCTCGCTGATCGCGAGGCCGGCGGCGTCGTCCGCCGCGCGGTTGATGCGGAACCCCGAGGACAACCGCTCCATCGACTTCGCGAGCTTGTCGCTCGTGTGGACGAGGTTGCGGTGCGCGTTGAACGCCTCGACGTTCGTGTTGATGCGAAGGGACATGTAGGCATCTCCTTGATGTCGTCCCGGGGCGACTCCATGTCACCCGTTGCCCCCATCATCGGCCGCTGGGGCGGAAGCTTGAGCGCTTGCGCGGCGGTAACGCGCTACGACGCCTCGGCGCGGCGCGCGGCCAGGCGCGCGGCGGCCTCCGCCTTGTGGCGGCGCACGGCGCGCAGCTCGGCGATCACGAGGTGGCGCCAGACGGCGACAGCGCATGTCCATGCGATGACGTAGGCGGCGATGCCGGCGGCGAGCGAGCGCAGCAGCAGGTCGGCGGTCGGGACGCCGGCGCGCAGCGACAGGAACGCGACGAGCAGGAAGCCGGTGAGGCCGGCCCACGCCTTCGCGCGTGCGACCTGGGCGGCGGCGCGCGGATGGTTGGCGACGCTCGGCAACGCGGGTCCGTCGGCGTGCGCTCTCGCGCCCTTCTTCGCGCCCGCCTGCTTGTCCTTCGCTGTCGCCTTCGCAGCCATCGGTTCCTCCTACAGCTCGCCGTCGCGCGTCCGTTGGCGCGCGATCCGCTCCTGCTCGAAGATGAAGCGCACGAGGTGACGGCGCGCGTCGCGATCGATCTCCTCGATGTTGATGCCGGGCTGGCCGCCGTCGGCGACGCGTGCCACGCGGCCGCGCCCTGCGACCGGCGGGTCGGCATCGTGGAGCGAGACTCTGAAGAGGACTGTGTCGCCGACGCGCAACGTGTCGGGGCCGGCGGCGAGCAGGCCGTTCCCGCTGACGTTGACGGTCAGCGTCTCCGTCCACGGGCCGGGCTCGCCGTCGGGTCGCACGCGCGCCAGCTCGAGCGGCCGCACGGCGTGCACGCGCACGAAGTCGCGGCGCTGGACGACGTCCGCGCCGTCGTGGTGGAAGCGCACGACGTCATGCGTCGCCACCGTCCCTCTGCCCTCGAGGCGCACGAGCCCGCGCGGGCCCGGGAACTCGACGACCATCGGCGATGCATCGCCGAGCGCCAGCGCTCGGCGCGTGTCGAGCATCAGCACGATCACGACCTCCTCGGCGCTGACCTTCGAGACGCGCCCGCGGTACTGCTCGCGGCTCGGAAGCGTGATCACGACGTCCTGGCGCAGCGCGGGCAGCGGCACGGGCGGCTGCTCGGGAGTCGTGGCGCTCATGGCAGCAGCCGCTCCGCGAGCGCGGCCGGGTCGGCGGGGGCGATGCGCGTGCCATTCGGCGTCTGGTCGAGCACGTAGGCGAGCGGCAGGCGGGTGGTGCAGGCGAGCTCGACGGCGGCGCCGAGCGTGGCCGCCGGATCGTCGCCGCAGTCGAGCGCGAGGCCGGTGGGGGCGAGCGGCGCGAGGCGGTCGCGGAGCGCTCGCAGCTCGGCAGGGTCCGCAGCGGCCGGCACGACGATCAGGACCTCGTCGAGGTCGATCGCCTGGAGCCGCTCGGCGAGGTCGTCGATGCCGGGGCGGTCGCGCGGGAGCGGCGGCAGGTCGAGCGCGAGCACGGCGTCGGGCGCGCCGCCGGCGAGGCGCGTGCGCGCCTGCTCGAGCGTCGCGACCGCGTGGCCGCGGCGGCCCGCCCGCACGTAGGCGGTGGCGAGCGCGTCCGCGCAGGCGGTCGAGCCGGAGCCGGCGAAGGCGACGGCGAGGCCGCCGGCGCGGTGCGGCAGCGAGGTCGGGATGCGACGGGCGAGCGCGCGGCGGACGGCGGCGCGCTCATCGCCTTGGGTGAACGGCAGCTCGTGGGCCTCGGCGTCGGCGGTGAGGCGCTCGGCGAAGTCCTCGGTGAAGCCGGCGGAGCGGAGGGCCGTGGCGATGCCGTCGGGCTCGGGCTCGGGCGCTGCTGCGGGCGGGTCCTGTCGCGGCGTGAGGCGTTCCGCGAGCAAGCTCGCGGAATCGTCCTCACCCGCGCCACCCGCCCGATCGGCGTGGCCGTCGGCGATGGGATCGGCGTCAGCTCCGCTCCCCCTCCCCAGCCCAGCGGCAGTCGCGCTGCCGCCCACCGGCGGCTCGCTCTCTCCGACCGGCGGCGCGAAGGCGGCGGCCGTGACGATCGGGTCGGCGTGCTCCTCGGCGTCGGCGAGCAGTTGGGCGAAGGACTCGGGCGTGGCTGGCTGCTCGTCGTAGACGTCGATGCGCGGGCGGACGGACGCCGCGGCCTCGCCGCTCGTCGCGTCGACCTCGACGAAGCGCTGCTGGAAGAAGCCGCCGAGGCCGCCCATCAGGCCGTCGCGCTGCCTGATCACGATCGCGTCCGGACCGAGCTCCTCGCGGATCTTCGGGAGCAGCTCCTCGAGCGTGCGGCCACGGTAGGTACGGACCGCCGGATCGGCGGGCACGGGCGCAGGGGCGGAGGCCGGCGGCTGCGCGACGGACGCGTCGGCGTCGGTCGCGGGCGCGTCAGGCAGGCTCGTCGTGCTCATCCGTCGATCACTCCAATCGTCTCCACGCTGATGCCGGGTGCGATCTCGTTGTAGGAGCAGACCGCGAGCTGCGGGATCGCCTGCTCCACCAGCCGCCGCAGGTGGCGGCGCACGCGCGCCGAGCAGAGCAGCACCGGGCGAGTGCCCCGCGCGACGCCGTGCTCCACCTGAGTTCGGAGCGAAGCGACCAAAGCCTGCGCGCGGCCCGGCTCCATGGCCAGGTATTCGCCGTCCGAGGTCTGCGTGATCGCGGCCGCGACCTCCTGCTCGACGGCCGGGTCGAGCGCGATCGCGCGCAGTCGCTGCTCGCCGTCCACGTGGGGGGCGGTGATCGTGCGGCCGAGCGCCTGGCGCGCGTACTCCGCCAGCAGCGCCGGGTCGCGCGTGACGCGCGCCTTGTCGCCGACCGCCTCGACGACCGCGCCAAGGTCGCGGATCGAGACGCCCTCGGCGAGCAGCGCCTGCAGCACGCGCTGGATCTCGCCGAGCGTCAGCACGTCCGGCACGACCTCCTCGACGACCGCCGCGTTCGACTCCTTGAGCTGCTCCAAGAGCTGTCTCACGTCCTGGCGCGACAGCAGATCGGCGGCGTGCGCGCGGATCGTCTCCGTCAGGTGCGTGACGATCACCGACTCGCCGTCGACGACGGTGAAGCCGAGCGCCTCCGCCTCGGCGCGCTGGCCGTCGGCGACCCACGTCGCGGGCAGGCCGAACGCCGGCTCGGTCGTCGGCACGCCGCCGGGAAGCTGGCCGACCGCGTCGCCCGGGTCCATCGCGAGCTGGTGGCCGGCCATCAGGCGGCCGCGCGCGACCTCGCTGCCGCGCACCTTCAGCACGTACTCGTGCGAGTCGAGCCCCAGCTCGTCGTGGATCCGCACGGGCGGGATCACCATGCCGAGGTCGGACGCGATCTGGCGGCGGATCACGGACACGCGCGACAGCAGCGTGCCGCCGGCGCCCGCGTCCACGAGCGGCACGAGGCCGAAGCCGATCGCCAGCTCGAGCGGGTCGAGCGAGAGCGCCTCCAGCGCCGCGTCGCGCGGGGCCGCGACGGCGGTCCCCTCCGCGTCGGCCAGCGCGGCGGCGGCCGCGACCGGGTCCTCCGGCGCGAGCGGCCCGCCGTCGCGCATCGCCCAGCCGAGCGCGAGGAAGGCGCCGCCGATGATCAGGAACGGCAGCTTCGGCAG
>DATHEP010000569.1:0-4502 GCA_035318525.1 Conexibacter sp. | reverse complement strand
CGCACGGCGATGGAGCAGATCGTCCAGCAGCTGCGCTCGCAGGTCTGCCTCGGCCCGGGCTACCCGTCGATCACGTACGGCGACGGCAGCAGAGTCGTCTTCTACGCCGACCTCGCGAACAGAACGTTCGTGCCCGAGCAGCGCGACCTCACGTACGCGAGCGGCGCGCTCACCGAGCGCGTCTATCCTGGCACCGCCCAGGCGGTGGCCAACCAGCCACCCTTCACGTTCGCGAGAGCGCCGACGCGCACGCGCGTCGTGCTCGACCGCATGCAGCTGCGCAGAGAGGCCGGCGTCGACGTGCCGTTCTTCCGCTACTACATGTTCGACGGCAGCGATCCGATCCGCCCGTCGAGACTGCTCACCACGCCGCTGAGCGCCTCCGACGCCGCACGCGTCGTGCAGGTCACGATCAGCTACGCCGCACTGCCGAGTCGTGGCGGCTCCGGCACGACCGCCGAGCCGTTCACCGCGAACGTGTACGTGCGCACGGCCGACCCGACCGACCCCGACCACTCGCCGCTCTGTATCTGATGCCCGACCTGCGCCGCATCCGCGCCCGCATGGCCGCCCAAGAGGGCTACACGCTGATCGCGATCCTTGGCGTGCTGCTCGCCGGCATGGCGCTCAGCGTCGCGGCCTTCGCCGCCTCCCGCGGCGACGTGCGCCTGAGCCGCAACGACCAGGATCAGAAGCGCGCCTACGCGGCCGCCGAGGCCGGCATCCAGGACTACTTCTTCCACCTCACGCAGGACAACGCCTATTGGGCGAAGTGCGCGAGCCCGTCGCCTGCTCACCCCGCGCTCAACCACTACGGAGCGAGTCCGCTGAGAACGCGCAGAGTGCCGGGCTCGGACACGAGCTACGCGATCGAGCTGCTGCCGGCCAACGGCAGATTGCAGTGCGACGTGAGCAACGCCGCCGGCTCGATGATCGTCTCCTCCGGCGGTCCGATGTCCGGCACCTTCAGCGTCAAGGCGACCGGCTTCTCGAACAGCGTCAGACGCAGCGTCGTCGCGACCTTCCGCCGCCGCAGCTTCCTCGACTACCTCTACTTCACCGACCTCGAGACGTCCGACCCGGCCTGGTACGTGCTGAGCGCGAACGGCAAGCCGACCCGCAGCGGCACCTACGTCGGCGGCAGAAGCCCGACCTTCACGCCGTCGAGCGCGCCTGACCTGCTGTCGTGGGCGGCGGCGAGATGCCCGATCTACTGGCGCAACGGCCGCAGAAACCAGGGCTATCCGGTCTCGCCCGACAACGGATGGCAGCAGCAGAACACGGACGGCACATGGGGGACCACGTCGACCAGCATCGTGCGCTGCACGGAGATCCAGTTCGTCAGCGCCGACCACATCGACGGGCCGCTGCACACGAACGACGACATCCTCGTCTGCGGCACGCCCACGTTCGGCCGGACCGCGCAGGACTCGATCGAGGTCTCCGGCAGCGGCTGGCGCCAGGGCTGCTCCGGCACGCCGAACATCCTCGGCACGTGGAAGCCGTTCTCGCCGGTGCTCACGCCGCCGCCGTCGAGCACCTCGCTCAAGCAGATCGCCGACGCCAGATACCTCTTCAGAGGGACGACGACGATCGAGCTGCAGAGCAACCAGATGACGGTGACGAACGCGAACCTCATACCGCCGACGCAGGCGATCGCGCTGCCCGCCAACGGCGTCGTGTACGTCGACCACGACCCGCTCGCCGGCTGCGCCGTGTCGGCCTACCAGCCACTGGCGCCTTACAGCGACCCCGCCGGCTGCGCGGTCGTCTACGTGAGAGGGATCTACGCCGACGACCTCACGATCGCGAGCGCGAAGGACATCGTCGTCAACGGCAACGTCGCCCGCAGCGGCGACAAGATGCTCGGGCTGATCGCCGACAACTTCGTGCGCGTCTACCACCCGACGCTGCCGGACCCCAACAACCCGAACGACAGGACCGACTGCATCGACTCCCCGGGCACGCCCAGAGACATCTCGATCGAGGCGGCGATCCTCGCGCTCAACCACTCCTTTACGGTCGACGGGTACTTCTGCGGCTCGCCGCTCGGCACGCTGACGGTGCGCGGGACGATCGCGCAGAAGCACCGTGGGCCGGTCGGGCGGGGCAGCGGCGCGACGATCACCTCCGGCTACGTGAAGGACTACGAGTACGACGACCGCCTGCGACTGCGCGAGCCGCCTCACTTCATCGATCCGGTGCAGGCGTCCTGGCGGATCCAGCGCTACGCCGAGCAGGTAGGCCAGTGAACCCCGCAGGAGGTTCACTCTGATCGACGTGGAAGGAGCCCAGGCGATGCTCGCGCTCGCCCTCACGGCCGCCGCAGGCGGCCTGCTCGCCGGCTCGTTCCTGAACGTCGTCGCGTGGCGGATGCCGCGCGGCGAGTCGCTGCTGCTGCCCGGCTCGCATTGCCCCGGCTGCGCGCATCCGGTGCGCCCGTACGACAACGTGCCGGTGCTGTCGTGGCTGCTGCTGCGTGGCCGCTGCCGCGACTGCCGCACGCCGATCTCGGCGCGCTACCCGCTCGTCGAGGCGCTCACCGCGGCGCTCGCGGCCGGCGTCGTGCTGACGAACGACGGCTTGCACGACGTGCTGCTCGGGCTCGTGCTCGTCGTGCTGCTCGTGCCGATCGCGCTGATCGACCTCGACCACCGCATCATCCCCAACCGCCTGACCGCGCTCGGCGCGCTGGCGGCGCTCGCGATCGGCCTGGCGACCGATCCGGCCGAGGCGCCGCAGCAGCTGATCGCCGGCGCCGCGGCCGGCGGCTTCCTGCTGCTCGCCGCGCTTGCGCGGCCTGGCGGGATGGGGATGGGGGACGTCAAGCTGGCCGGCATGTTGGGCCTGTTTCTCGGGTACGAGGTCGCGGTGGCGCTGCTCGTCGCGCTCGTCGCCGGCACGCTCGTGGGGCTCGTCGTGATCGCGCGTCGCGGCGCACACGAGGGGCGCAAGACGGCGATCCCGTTCGGGCCGTTCCTCGCGCTCGGCGGCGTCGTCGCGCTGCTCGCCGGGCCGGCGATCGTCGACTGGTACCTCGGGACCTTCGCGTAGCCAGGAGGGACGGGTCGCGCCCGGTCGGCCGATCCGGGCCAGCACGCTCAACATTGCGGCGCGATCAGCCGATGTAGACACGATGCCACGCGCACGTTCCGCAGGCCGCACGGTCGTCGGGCTCGACGTCGAGCCCGGCTTCGTCGCCGCCGTCCAGGTCCACGTCGGGGCTGACGGCCTGAGCGTCGAGCGCGCTGCCGGCGTGCCGCTCGGCCCTGGCATCGTGCGCGACGGCGAGGTCGCCGACCCGGCAGCGCTCGCCGAGGCGCTGCGCGAGCTGTTCCGCGACCGCAAGCTCGGCAAGCGCGTGCGGATCGGCGTCGCGAACCAGCGCATCGTCGTGCGCACGATCGACCTGCCGCCGCTGACCGACGCGAAGGAGATCGCGGCTGCGGTCCGCTTCAACGCGCAGGACCACATCCCGATGCCGCTCGACCAGGCGGTGCTCGAGCACCAGTCGCTCGGGCTCGTCGACACGGCCGACGGGCAGCGCACGCGCGTCGTGCTCGTCGCCGCGCGGCGCGACATGCTGGAGCGCCTCCACGCGGCGGCGCGCGAGGCCGGCCTGCGGCCCGCCGGGATCGACCTCGCCGCGTTCGCGATGATCCGTGCGCTGCGGCGGGAAGGCGACGGAGCGACGCTCTACGTGAGCGTCGGCGGCGTCACGAACCTCGCGCTCGCAGAGGGCGCCACCTGCGTCTTCACGCGCGTCGTCCCGGGCGGCGTCGAGGCGCTTGCCTCCGAGTTGGCCGAGCGCCGTGGGCTGACGCTCGAGCACGCTCGCCAGTGGCTCGCGCACGTCGGCTTCATCACACCCCTGGAGGAGCTCGCCGGCGAGGCCGAGATCATCGAGGAGGCGCGCAGCGTGCTCGTCGAGGGTGTGCGGCGGATCGCCGACGAGGTGCGCAACTCGCTTGACTTCTACCGCGCCCAGGCCGGGGCGCTCGCGGCCGAGCGCGCGATCCTGACCGGCCCGGCCGTCGCGATCCCCGGCTTCGCCGATCAGCTCGGTGCCGCGATCGGGCTGCCGGTCGACGCCGGCACCGTCGCCGAGGCGCGCGCCGGCGCGTACGGCGGCGTCGAGGCGGGCCGGTTGGCTGTCGCCGCCGGCCTCGCGGTCGACGAGGCGCCCGCCGTTCGAGCCGGCGACGTGGCCCCCCACGAGCTGGCCGCCGCCGAGGGCGCGGCGGCGGGTGAGATCGCGCGATGAAGGCAATCAACCTGATCCCCGCCGAGGGCGGACGCGGTGCGGGTGCCGGCGGCATCGGCCCGTACGCCCTGCTCGGCGTGCTCGGCCTGCTGCTCGCGGGCGTCCTCGCCTACGTGCTGACGAACAACGCGCTCGTCGAGCGCCGCGCCGAGGCCGCCTCGCTGCAGACCCAGGCGCAGGCCGCCCAGGCGCAGGCTGAGGCGACGCGCCCCTACCGCGAGTTCGCCGCGCTGGCCAA
>DATHEP010000568.1:0-2003 GCA_035318525.1 Conexibacter sp. | reverse complement strand
AAAGCAGCAGCTATGGCTCGCGCGGCTCGTCGCCGACGCACTCGGCCAGCTCGGGGTAGTGGATGACGAAGCCGTCGGCGTCGAGCAGCAGGTCGGCGGTGAAGCCGTCGAACTCGCCGCGGTCGACGTAGCGCACGAGCGAGCCGTCGCCGGAGAGCCCCAGGTGCTCGTAGCGCTGCGCTGAGGCGACGACGCTCAGGTCCGGCACCGACACCCACGCCATCAGGAAGTCCTCGGCGCCCGTGCGGCGGTCGAGGCCCGTGCGGCGGATCGGCATCAAGTTCGTCAGCGGCGAGCGCCCGAGGTCGCAGTCGAGCGCACCGGCCAGCAGCGCCGGGTCGCAGCCGGGCGGCGGCAGGTCGACGTCGCCCTCGGCGCCGGCCTCGCACGTCCAGGCGCCGCCGCCGTCGTGGCGCAGATCGAGGCGGCGGCTCCAGCCCTGCCCGGTCACGGTGATCTCGAGCGCGCGCGTGATGAAGTCCCCGCGGGCGTCGAGCCGGTAGTCGAGGCGGTACGCGACCGGGTCCGATCCGATCTGCGTGCCGGTCGCGACGAGGCCGTCGGCCGCGAGCTCGACCGCCGCCGCCTCCACCTGCCACTCGTCCAGCCCGCGCCAGATCATGAGATGAGCGTCCGATGCCATGGCCGGAGCGTGCCCGCCGCGGAGCCGTCGCGCACCTCCGGGCGCGGCGGACCACCCGTTCGGGGAGCGCGCGCGGCCGGTTCCCGCCGTGGCCAGGCGTGAGCGGCGCGATGGCCGGGATCGCCGATGTGGTCGGCAGATCCGGCCGCTGCGGTCGTCCCGCCCGCGTCAGCCGCGCTCAGCGCTGCACGAACGCGTCCAGCCCGGTGCGCGCATCCGGCGCGTCGGTGACGTGCGCGAGGAACAGGTCGAGCTCGCGGCGCAGCCGTGAAGGGGTGTCGCCGGCGGGCGCTCCCGGCTCCTCCGCGAGCATCGCCTTGACCGTCGCGAGCGTGGCGCGGCCGCGGCTGCTCAGGCGCGCGACGATCCGCTCGACCTCCGCGTCGAGCTCGCCCGCCGGGACGGCAAACGTCGCCAGGCCGAGATCCACCGCCGCCGCGCCCGAGACGGTCTCGCCGCTCAGCAGCAGCCAGCGCGCGCGCAGCCGCTGGACCGTCCGCGGCAGTCGCACCGACGAGCCGCCGCCCGGCACGAGCCCGCGCTCGACGTGCGCGTCGCCGATGCGCGCGTCGTCCGCGGCGATCACGACGTCGCAGGCGAGCAGCAGCTCGCAGCCGCCTGCGACGGCGTGACCCTCGACGACCGCCACGGTGACCCAGGGCGCACGCTCGAGCTGCTCGAAGACGGCGCCGAGCCGCGACAGGAAGGCGTCCAGCCCGGCCGGGTCGTCGAGCAGCGAGCGCACGAGCTTGAGGTCAGCGCCGGCGCAGAAGCTGCCGCCGGCGCCGCGCAGCACGACGACCTTGACGCCCGCTTCACGCGCCGTCGCGACCGTGGCCGCGAGCCCGTCCACGACCTCGTGATCGATCGCGTTGCGCGCCTGCGGCCGATCGATCGTCGCGTGCAGCACGTCGCCGTCCACGCGCAGGCGCACGGCGCCCGCGCGCGTCGTCATGCGCCCACCTCCCGCTCCGCCCACTGCTCGCGCAGCACGTTGCGGCGGATCTTGCCCGACGGCGTGCGAGGCAGCTCCTCGACGAAGAAGACGTGGCGCGGGTAGAGGTGCTTGGCGAGCCGCGACTTGACGAACTGCCCCAGCTCCTCGCCCAGCTCGTCGCTCTGCTCGGTTCCCGGTGCGAGCACGACGAACGCCGTCACCGCCTCGCCGCGCAGCTCGTCGGGCGTTCCGATCACGGCGACCTCCGCGACCGCCGGGTGCGCGATCAGCGCGCTCTCGACCTCGAACGGACCGATCCGATAGCCGGAGCTGGTGATCACGTCGTCGGCGCGGCTGGCGAAGTGGACGAGCCCGTTCTCGTCGATCCGCGCGCTGTCGGCCGTCAGGTAGTAGCGCGGGCCG
>DATHEP010000567.1:0-2812 GCA_035318525.1 Conexibacter sp. | reverse complement strand
TCGGCCAGCTGCGTCGCGAGCGAGGACAACTGGCCCTCGATCGCGGTCAGGCGCTGCTCGAGCGCACCGGCGCCGCCCAACGCGCCGACCCGCTCGTCGACGCGGTCGAGCGCGTCCTCGACGCCCTCGAGCCGCTGCGAGACGGAGCGCACGCGACGCGTGAGCCGCTCGAAATCGCCGGCCGAGGGGAGGTTGAGCGCGCCCATCGCGACCTCCTGGGCCTGCGCCGCCTTCTCGCGCGCGTCGAACGCCCGCGACAGAGCGCCGCTCACGAGCGGACTCTCGAGCAGCTCCTGCGCGAAGCGGCCGAGCGCGTCCTCGCTCTGACGTGAGATGCGGGCGCGGAGCCCGTCGGCGGTGTCACTGGTCATCGTGCCCTCTCGCAAGGTCGGGTGTGGGCGGGGCCGGCCGGACGATAGCGCAGGCCCTGTGCCCCGCCTGCCGGCAGGAAGGGCCCTGACCCTCGACCATGGTCGAGGGTCAGTCGGAGCTTCATGAGCCCTTTACACCAGATGTTTACGGTCGACTTGGCACGGGTGTGGTACTCAAGGCCTGCGCGGCGTGCGCCGATGGTCTTGTGACCTGTGCAACGCGCCGTCCCGACCATCTGCAAACACGTGGGTTCCCCTTTGCAAACATCCAGATCACTCGGTAGCTTGCCGGTTGATCGCCATCGCGGCGGTCGCTCGACCTGGCCGCGTGTGCGGCCGTGCAGGAGGAGCTCGACAGCCGGATGAAGACCAAGCTGCTTCGCATCACCTCGCTCGTCGCGGGGATCTCGCTCCTGCTCGTGGTGATGCTTTCCGTGCCCGCGATCGCCGAGAAGCGCCGCATCGTCGTGACGCTGCTCGGGGGCAAGCAGGTCACGCTGACGGTCGACGCCGCGCCCGGCACGCCCGTCAGCGGCATCCCGCTGCCTGACCTTGGCAGCCCGGTCGTGAGCGTGTCCGAGCTCGCGAGCGCCGCGCCTGCCGAGGCGGCCACCGCGCCGCCGCCGACGACGCTCGCGGTCCCGCCGACGACCGCGACCGCTCCGCCGACGACGGCCACCGCTCCGGTCACGACCACCGCACCGCCGACCACAACCGGCCCGGCAGCGGTCGGAGGAGTCGTCACACGTAAGGGTCAACCTAAGGGTGAGGGTTCGGTCGAGGCCGTCCCACCGACGACGACCGACAGCGCCGGCAGCCAGCCCGCGCTCGAAGACGCGAGCGGCAGCGGCACGACGACCGAGGAGCCGGCCGACGGCGCCGCCCCCACGCCCGCCACGCCCGGCTACACGGTCGCGCCGACCGGGCCCGCGCCGTTGGGCGTGCCGAACTTCTTCATCGACGACTTCCGCATCCCGCCGTTCCTGCTGCCGATCTACCAGGCCGCCGGGATCCAGTACTCGGTGCCGTGGCAGGTGCTCGCCGCGATCAACGAGATCGAGACCGACTACGGCCGCAACCTGAACGTGTCCTCCGCCGGCGCGCTCGGCTGGATGCAGTTCATGCCGCCGAGCTGGGAGGCCTACGGCGTCGACGCCAACGGCGACGGCCTGAAGGACCCGTACAACCCCGTCGACGCGATCTTCGCCGCCGCCCGCTACCTCAAGGCCGCGGGCGCGGAGACCGACCTGCCGCGTGCGATCTTCGCCTACAACCACGCCGACTGGTACGTCGAGTCGGTGCTACTGCGGGCACGCGTGATCGGCGGCATGCCGGCCGACCTCGTCGGCTCGCTGACCGGCCTCACGCAGGGGCACTTCCCCGTCGCCGCCCGCGCCACCTACGCCGACGGACTCGACGCGAGAGCCGCGACGCGGCCCGTCGAGGGCACGAACGCAGCGGTCGCCGTCGAGGGCGACCCGACGCGCCGCTCGATCAACGTCTACGCGAGAGCCGGGGCCCCGGTCATCGCCGTCAACGACGGCCGCGTGGTCAAGCTGGGCGAGAACGAGCGGCTGGGCCGCTTCGTCGTCCTCCAGGACGTCTACGGCAACCGCTTCACGTACAGCCACCTCGGCTCCGTCGCGACCGAGTACCCGGTCCCGAAGCCGCGCAGAGACGACGCCGGCGCGCTCGCGCTGCCGGAGGCCGACGCGAAGCCGACCGCCCCAGCCAGCGCCGGAGCCGAGCGGCCGGGTGCCGCCGCCGACGCGTCCGCCCAGGAGCGCACCGCCGCGAAGCAGCAGGCCGCCGCGCACGCGACCGTCACGAAGGAGCGTCTGTTCGCGCACCCCGACCGTCCGGCCGCATACGCCGCCGGCGGCCAGCGGCAGCTTGAGGAGCTCGGCCAGCCGCTCGACAGCTTCGAGGGCTACTTCACGCACGCCCTGCAGCTCGACCCCGAGGACTACCTGCTCAAGCCGCTGCGGCCCGGCGCCTCCGTGATCGCCGGCACGATCCTCGGGCGCATCGGCAAGACGCAGCCCGAGCTGGCGCCGCACGTCGAGTTCGCGATCCGTCCCGCCGGCCGCGGCGCCCCGCAGATCGACCCGAAGCCGATCCTCGACGGCTGGAAGCTGCTGGAGTCGACGGCGATCTACCGCGCCAAGGGCAAGAACCCGTTCTTCGGGCGCGACGCGGCGCATCCGTCGATCGGCCAGATCCTGCTGATGAGCAAGGAGCAGCTCCAGCAGCGCGTGCTCGCCGACCCGAACGTCGAGATCTACGAGTGTGGGCGCAAGGACATCGAGTCCGGCGCGGTCGACCGCCGCGTGCTCGCGACGATCGAGTTCCTCGTCGCGAACGGCCTGAAGCCGACGATCACCTCGCTGACGTGCGGCCACGGCTACTACACGAGCTCCGGCAACGTCTCCGAGCACTCC
>DATHEP010000566.1:0-12754 GCA_035318525.1 Conexibacter sp. | reverse complement strand
CTCGAGCGCAAGCAGGAGGTGCTCGCTCGCGAGCTGGAGGTCCAGCTCGCGAGCGCGCCGGAGGACCCGGCGGCGGTCGCCGTCTCGGGCGTCCAGCAGGTCGGCGACGACCTGCTCGGGCTGATGTTCATGTGCTGCCACCCGGTGCTGTCGAGCGATGCGCGGGTGGCGCTGACGCTGCGGCTGCTCGGCGGCCTCACGACGAAGGAGGTCGCGCGCGCCTTCCTCACCCCGGAGGCGACGCTGGCGCAGCGGATCGTGCGCGCGAAGCGCACGCTGACCGAGGCGAGAGTGCCCTTCGAGGTGCCGGAGGGCGAGGAGCTGACCGACCGCCTGCCCGCGGTCCTCGACGCGATCTACCTGATCTTCAACGAGGGCTACTCGGCGACCGCCGGCGAGCACTGGACGCGGCCGGAGCTGTGCGAGGACGCGCAGCGCCTCGGCCGCATCCTCGCCGGGCTGATGCCGCGCGAGCCGGAGGTGCACGGCCTGCTTGCGCTGATGGAGCTGCAGGCCTCGCGCCTGCGCGCGCGCCGCAGCCCGACCGGCGAGCCGGTGCTGCTGATGGACCAGGACCGCTCGCGCTGGGACCTGCTGCTGATCGGCCGCGGGCTGAAGGCGCTCGACCGCGCCGAGGAGCTGAGCCCCGCCGGCCTCGGCGTCTACACGCTGCAGGCTGCGATCGCCGCCTGCCACGCACGTGCGCGCACGCCGGAGCAGACCGACTGGGTGCGGATCGTCGCGCTCTACGACGGCCTCGCGCAGGTGACCGGCTCGCCGGTCGTGGCGCTCAACCGCGCGGTGGCGGTGGCGATGGCGTTCGGGCCGGAGGCCGGGCTGGAGCTGACGGAGCGGCTGGCGGACGAGAGAGCGCTCGCCGGCTACCACCTGCTGCCGAGCGTGCGCGCCGACCTGCTCGCGAGACTCGGCCGCCTCGACGAGGCGCGCGCAGAGCTGGAGCGCGCGATCGCGCTGACCGCCAACGAGCACGAGCGCACCCTGCTGCTGGAGCGCGTCGCCACGCTCGCGCAGCAGGCGGCCTCCCAGCCGTAGCGGTTGCGGCCGCGACCGGCGCCCTGGATCATTCGTGCCCCGCGCTGCCGCGGTCGCGGCGCGTCGCGGGTGGGGATGACGGACGCGGACCCATCTCGGGTCTGGCCCGCTGGGCCGTGCGACAGAAGGGGGAAACGATGCGCAACGCATCACGGCTGCGGCTTGCCGCGGCGACGGCGCTGGTCGTCCTCGCAGGCTCGTCTGCGAGCGCCAGCGGCTTCGATGTCGGGGTTGATCCGGCGGGCAGCATGAGCGCAACCGGAAGAGTCACGTTCGGCTCCGCGGTCACGATCTCATGCGACGTCACGCTCAGAGGAACGCTCGCCAGAACGCACACGACGACGGCGGGCGCACCGATCGGCGCCATCACGGCAGCGCAGAGCGGAAGCTGCTCTGGCGGCAGAATCACCGGCTTCCTAGCGTTTCCGTGGAGCCTGACGCTGAACGCGATGCTAGGCACGCTGCCAGCTGCCGCAACCGGCTACTCGATGAGCGCGAGCGGGATGTCCCTCGAGCTCGAAGCGATCGGCGTCAGATGCCTATACGCGGGCGTCGTCGCGCTGCTAGCGAGCCTCGCGAGAACGGGAACGTCCAACGTCTATACGACCGGAGCGCTCACGTTCCTGGCAGGCGCGATCCCGCTCAGAAGCGGAGGCTTCATATGTCCGAGCAGCGGAGGCGTGAGCGGCACGCTGAGACTGAGCCCCGCGCAGACGGTGACGATCGACCCGGGGCCGGCTATCCCCAGACTCACCGCGGAGTTCGAGAGAGTCGTGGAACCGTTCGACGGCACCGATATGACGATCTCGAACGATGCCGATACGGGCGACGACGATTTCAGAATCAACGAAATAGGGCTCTCGGACGCCGTCGCGTGGGAGGTGGATGACGCGGACGATTGCGTCGGCGATGAACTCTCGCCGAGAGCCGACTGCTCCTTCACCCTCGTCTACTTCGGCGACGATGATGAGCGGCCGAGAACGGTGACCGTCACCGTCGGAACCTCGGTCGGCCCGGTCTCCCTGAGAGTGACCGTCGAAAGAGTGGAGGATTGACGGACGGCGAGCCGCGCGTAGGATCGCCCGCATGAGCGATTTCGTCTCGCGCGGCTTCACGGGCCGCCGGCGCGTTCCAGAGGACCTCGCGCGCCGGCTACCGCCCGTCGAGACGGAGTTCCCGGTCCTGACGGCGGGGCCGATCGCCGGCACGCGCTGCCCGACGAGCGACCTGCTGCTGGCAGCCGGCCTGCAGCCGTCCTGGATCCGCACCGAGCGCTTCGGGCCGACCGGCTAGCGGTGCGCGTCGTCGTCATAGGAGGCGGGATCGTCGGCCTCGCGAGCGCGCGGCTGCTGGCGCGCGAGCGGCCGGCCGCCGAGGTCCTCGTGTTGGAGAAGGAGCCGGCCGTCGCGCTGCACCAGACGGCGCGCAGCTCCGGCGTCGTGCACGCCGGCATCTACTACGAGCCGGGCTCGCTGAAGGCGCGGCTGTGCCGGCGCGGCGTGGAGCTGCTGCAGGCCTTCTGCGCCGAGCGCGGCGTCGCCTACGAGGAATGCGGAAAGGTCGTCGTGGCGGTCGACGAGCGCGAGCTCCCGCGCCTCGACCGGCTCGAGCAGCGCGCACGAGCGAACGGCGTACCGGGCCTGCGGCGACTCGACGCGGCCACGCTGCGCGCAGTCGAGCCGCACGCGCGCGGGCTGGCGGCGCTGCACTCGCCGCAGACGGCGATCATCGACTTCCGCGCCGTCGCGCACGCGCTCGCGGACGAGCTGCGCGAGCACGGCGGCGCGGTGCGCACGGACGTGGAGGTCGTGCGGGTCCGGCGCGACGGAGCAGCGGGCGACGTCGTCGTCGAGCTGGCCGACGGCTCGGACCTGCGCGCTGACCGGGCCGTCGTGTGCGCCGGCCTGCACGCCGACCGCCTTGCGCGCGCCTCCGGCGAGCCGGCCGAGCCGCGGATCGTCCCGTTCCGCGGCGAGTACCTGGCGCTGCGGCCGGAGCGGCGGGACCTCGTGCGCGGCCTGATCTATCCGGTGCCCGACCCGGCGCTGCCGTTCCTCGGCGTCCACCTGACCCGCACGGTCGACGGCCGCGTGCTGATCGGGCCCAACGCGGTGCCGGCGCTCGCGCGCGAGGGCTACGCGCGCCGCGCCGTCAGCGCCGCCGACATGCGTGACACGCTCGCCTGGCCCGGCGCCTGGCGGCTGCTGCGGCGCCACTGGCGCGCCGGCGCTGCGGAGCTCGCGCGTTCGGCCTCCCGCCGTGCCTTCGTGCGCGAGGCGCAACGCTACGTGCCGGAGCTGCGCCCCGCCGACGCAGTCCGTGCGCCGGCCGGCGTGCGCGCACAGGCGGTCAACCGCGACGGCACGCTCGTCGACGACTTCCGCCTCGGCGGCGACGAGCGCGTCGTGTGGGTGCGCAACGCGCCCTCCCCCGCGGCGACCTCCTCGCTGGCGATCGCGGAGGAGATCGCCGGCCGCGTCGGCGGGTGACCGCATCGACCGAGGTGCGCTTCAGCGGCCGCGCCCGCGTCCCCTTTGCAGCCGACGCGTGAGCGCGTTCGCGATGTCGTCGTTCACCCGTCCGATCTCCCGTCGTCCGCGCAGCACCGCGAGCGTGGGGTGCGCAAGGTCGCCGGCTGTCGTCAGGACTCGTTGACGAGCGAGCGCCGCGTGCGGCAACCGCGCGGTCGGCGACGAGAGGTAGAACGCCGCCATCCCAGCGAGCAGCAGCACATGACGGTTGCCTTCCCTCAGCGCTAGTGCACTGGAGAAGGCGGTTGCCGCGATCGCTCCCAGGCGAGCTGCCGTCTCCGGTGCGGACGCATAGTGCTCGACGAGGCTGTGATGTCCGGCGCGGACGTCGTCGGGCTGGTCGGCGAGACTGTCGAGCAGGACGTGCAGGGCGCCGATCCATGGAAAGTACGCGCCCTCCATTGCCGTCGCGTCGTCGCTGGACAGATCGTGATGGGCAGCGGCCGCGAGGAGCGCGAAGACGCCGAGCGACGAGGCGCCGGCAGCCGCGGTCTCCCACCATGTGAGCGCCGCCGTGGGCGGCCGTTGCGTCCGCGCCCAGGCGGCGAGCGCCGAGGAAGCCGACACGCCCCGGGCGTGGATCAGCGCCTGGTAGTCGATCATGCGGTCCACGGCCCGCAGCAGATGCGGTTCGATCGCTCGATGCGACGGGAGCGCTCCCGTCGCCGTACGGCAGGTCTCGACGAGTCGACGGAGATAGCCGCCGTCGTCCGTGTGCGGGTGATGGCGGTAGTACGCCGGGTGCGCTGCCTCAGGCCGCAGCGCGACCCGCAGCGCCTCGTGAAGCACGCGCGCGCTCTCGGGGAGCGCCTTCGGCTGCTCGGCGAGCGAGTCGAGGTAGTCGTAGGCCACCTGGAAGGCGACCGTCGCTCGCACGACCGTCGCGCGGCGGCGCAACGGAGCGAAGGCCGCGAATGCAGCGGCGCCCTCGAGATTGCCGCGCTCGCACCGCAGCGTGTCGAGCGCGATCGCGCGCAGCGCCGGATCGGGGATCGTCCGTGCGCGCCGACGCCAACGGCTCGTCTCCCGCCGTGCAAGCGGGTACACGGTGAGCCAGTAGCGGCACGCAGCATCGATGAACCCGACGGCCAGCCGAAGCCGTCGCCATGCGGTGGGACCCATGACCTACAAGCTTGCCCGTCGGCGACCGCAACATGAAGGCTATTCCTGAAAACTCGTGTGCCCCGGCACGCGCACCGCGATCCAGCCGGGCACGGCGACGACGAGCAGGGCGATGCCGGCGACGAGCCCCAGGGCCGCGAGCATCTGCAGCCCGGCGAGCGAGAACGGTGCCGGAAAGCCCGTCGTCAATTGCAGATAGCGGCTTGCCAGCGCATGGCCGTAGACGCCGAGTGCGGCCCCGACAGCGCATCCGAGCATGAGCACGATCGAGCCCTCGAGCACCAGCGAGCGCCACAGTTGCCATTCGTCGAATCCCTGGATCTTGAGCGCGGCGAGTCGCGTGCGGCGCTGCCACACGGCGGCGCCGAGAGCGGCCGCGACGGCCAGGGCCGCAGCGACCAACAGCAGCGTCGAGATCTGCGTGAGGCTCGTAAGGCCCTGCCGCGCCAGCGCCGCGTACTGCGTCTGGCGCTCGTCGAGCGTCTGCACGGTCAGCCCCGACGTGGGGCCGAGCGCACGCGCGACCGCGCGCTTGCCGACCGCCGGAGGCACCCCTGGTCTGAGGTCGACCTGCAGCGCCGCGGGGTCAGCCGTTCCCCACCCCCGCCGATAGTCGGCTGAGTTGAGGATGACGCCACCGGGCGGCCAGCCGAGGTTCGTCGTGATCGCCGCGACGCGCAGCCGGGTCGCGCCGGCGGGCGTGGGCAGCGTGAAGCGGTCTCCGACGTCGAGCTCCGCGCCTCGCGCGTAGACGTCCGATACGGCCGCCCATCCCCCGCCGCGGATGCGAGTCGTCGCCTCGTCGAGATCCCCCTCGCGCACCTGGCTCGCGGGGATGATCCCGCGGTCGCGTCGATCGCGAGCGATGATCCACAGGCGGCGGTCGTCGGTGTCGAGCAGGCCGCCTTGGTAGATGCGGACGCCGGCGACGCCGGGCGTGGCGGCGATGCGCCGCGACAGGCCGGCGTCGTCGAAGCTGTTCGTCGTCAGGTCGTCCCCGCCCGTCGTGACCCACAGATCCGCCGTCGCGAGGAACTGGCCGAAGTTCCGGTCCAGTCCGCGCACGAGGTCGTGATGCGCCCCCTCGACGGCCAGGCTGCCGTAGACCGCCAGTGCGCCGACGCCCGCGAGCGCAATCGAACGCGTCGTGGTCGCGCGCAGCTCCATCACGGCGATGGCCAGCATGCTGCCGGGGATCCGGCGGCTCACCCGGCCGAGCAGGCGCGCGGCGCCGAGGAAGGCCGCCGGGATGAAGCAGACGCTCGCGAGCGCGAGCCCGACGCCGGCCAGCAGGGTCAGGCTCGGCACGAGCAGCGCCACGAGCGTGGAGCCGAGCACGATCGCGACGGCGACCGCGAGCACGGCGCCCGCCATGCGCGCGGGCATGCCCTCCCCCGCGTCGCTCTCGCCGGCCTCCCGGAACACGGCGTCGAACGGGCGGCCGGGCCGCAGGTCCAGCGCGGACGGGAGCGACGCGATGATCGTCGCAAGCAGCCCGCCTCCGAACGCCAGCAGCACCGCGGAGGTCGTGACGACGCGCTGCGTCCCGATCGGGAACGCGAACGCGAGATACGCAGGCACCTGGTCGAACAGCGTCAGCGAGAGGACGTCTCCGAGCACGAGCCCGACGAGCGAGGCGACGGTGCCCAGCAGCAGCGCCTCGAAGGCAACGATCAGAAGCACCTGCCTCGGGTCGAAGCCCTGCGTGCTGAGCTCGGCGACGAACCGGCGGCGCTCCGGGATCGTGAGCAGCATCGCGTTGAGCGCGAGCAGGACGCCGACCATCGCGGCGATCGCGGCGAACAGCGTGGTCGACTGGTCGTTCGGTTGAGCCGTCACCTCGAGCAGTCGCAGCTCGGCGTCGGCGGAGCGGACCGACAGCCGGCCGCCCGCAAGCTGTCGCAGCTCCCGCGCGACCTGCGCGTCGGCGCCGGGCTCAGGCTCGACGAGCAGCTGCGTCACGCGACCGGGCCGGTCGAGCATCGACTGCACGACGAAGAGTGGTGCGATCCCGACCGGGCTCCCGACAAGCGATCCGATCGTCTCGCGTCCCAGGACGATGCCGACGCGGGCCTGCTCGGCGTGGCCGTTCGCGAGCAACGTGACGCGCTGGCCGCTGCGCACGCCGATCGCCTCGGCGACGCCCTTCGGGAGCGCCAGCCCGTTCGAGAGCCGCAGCCCGCCGGGGCCGAAGTCACGCGTCTGCTCGCCGCCGAGCTGCGCGAGCGCCTGCGTCACGCCGACGAGCTGGATCGAGCGTCGCGCACCCTCCGGACCCACGAGCGCGACGTTCCCGCGCAGCACCGGCGCGGCACGCCGCACACCCGGCAGCGCGGCGGCGCGCGCGGCGATGCGCTCGTCGTAGCCGGCCGGCGAGCGTGCGGCGAGCTGGATTCGCGCCGAGCCCTGGATCCCGTCGATCAGCTGCTCGGCCGACGCGGTGAGGCTCGTGTTCGCGACCAGCACGCCGAAGACGAGCGCGACGCCGACCGCGATTCCTGCCGCGGCGAGCAGCTCCTGCGCGCCGTGCTCGCGCAGCCGCCAGCGGTAGAAGCGGCCGAGCACGCCGAAGCGGATGCCGAAGATCGTGCGCTTCATCTGCTCGCCGCCCGCGCGACATCCGCATCGAGACCTTCGCTGAGCGACCCGTCGCGCAGCGTGTAGACGCGGTCGACGTACTCGAGCGCCTCGACGTCGTGCGTGACGAGCAGGACCGGGATCCGTCGCTCCCTGCACATCTCGCGCATCAGCCCGAGGATCTCGCGGCTGCGCTTCGTGTCGAGGTTCCCGGTCGGCTCGTCGGCGAGCAGCAGTCGTGGGTCGTTCGCGAGCGCCCGCGCGATCGCGACGCGCTGGCACTCGCCCTTCGACAGCTCGCGCGGCGTGTGCGCGACGCGTGAGGTCAGCCCCACGCGTTCGAGCCACGGCCGCGCCCGCTTCTGCGCGAGCTCGAGCGACAACCCCTCCGACAGCAGCTTCAACGCGGCGTTGTCGAGCGCCGAGGCCGCCGGCATCAGGTGGAACGACTGGAAGACGAAGCCGACGTCGCTGCGCCGGTAGCGGGCCGCCTCTCGCGATGACAGCGCACCGACGTCACGCTCGTCGAACACGACGGTCCCGCGATCCGGTCGCAGCAGCGCGGCGGCAAGCAGCAGGAGCGTCGTCTTGCCCGACCCGCTCGGGCCGAAGACCGCGACGAGCTCGCCACCCTCGACCGCCAGCGAGACGCCGTCGACCGCGCGCACGACCTCGCCGGCCGCGGGATAGTGCTTGACGACCTCCCGCAGCTCGAGCAAGGTCAATCGGCCCGCTCGGCGCGCCGCCGCGGGAACTGCACGACCGTGCTGGCCCGATCCGACGACCGCAGCGCGCCGTCGCTCAGCGTCATCGCTCGACGTGCCGTGCGTATCGCGGCGACGTCCTCGGAGGCGACGACCAGCGTCAGCTCCGGGTCCTTCGCGAGCTCGCGCAGCAGCGTGTAGATCTCGTCGCGGTCAGTCGGGCTCGGCGTCGCGCCGGGCTCGTCGACCAGCAGCAGGCTGGGCTCGCGCACGAGCCCGCGTGCGATCGCGACGCGCGTGTGCTCGCCGGGGGCCAGTTCCGCCATCCGCGCGTCGGCGCGGCTCGTCACGCCCACGCGCTCAAGCACCGTCCGCGCGGCTATCTGCGCGTCGCGCAGGCTGGCGCCGAGGCTGAGGGCCGGAAGCGCGACGTGATCCACCACCACCTCGTTGCGCGTCGCATGCCGCTCCATCGGGGCGAAGCCGATCTTCGTTCGCAGCAGCAGCGCGACGTCGCTGCGCGACATCCGCGCCAGGTCGCGTCCCTCGAAGCGCACCACACCCGCATCGGGCGGCTGCACGCCCGCCGCGAGGCGCAACATCGTCGACTTGCCGCACCGTCGCATGCCCCACACGCCGACCGACTCGCCGGCGCCGAGCTCGAACGACACCTCGTCGAGCAGCGCGATCGCACGCCCACCGACGTCCGGAGCGTGCTTCGTGACGGTCTCGAACGCGAGCAGCGACACCAGCTAGCCGCCGTCGCCCTCGCTGAACGCCTCGATGCGACGGCGCGCATCGACCAGCCAGCGCAGCTCGCCCTGAAGCTGCGCGTCCGTGTGGGCCCGCACGACCGACAGCAGGAGCGTGCTCCACGAGCGCCCCGGCGGATCGGCGTCGTCGTTGGCCTCGATCAGCCTCAGCAGGTCGCGCTCGTATTCGTCGAGCGCCTCCAGCAGCTCGACGGCGTCGGCAGGCCCGGCGGACGCGATGCGGGCGAGCAGGTCGGGGCGAACGGGTTCCTTCTCGACCGGGCTGTCCAGCCAGCGCCGCAGCGTCTCCGGCGCTCTGTCGGTCGCGCGGTACACGATGCGCGGCTGACGTGGACGGTCCGGGTTCGACTCCTCCGCGCATGTCGCCAGCCCAGCGCTCGCCAGCTCGTCCAGGATCGGATAGATCTGCTTCGGATCGACGCGCCACGTGGGACCGAGGCGACGGTTGAGTCGATGCGCGAGCTCATAGCCGTGTCCCCCACGCTCGACGATGAGCGCGAGCGTGGCGCCACGCAAAGCCCGCGAACGTCCTCGAGCACGACCTATCTGCGTCTCCCCCATCTCCCCACACCCCTTGGCTGGAGGCGAGAAATGCGCCTGTTTGCTGAGCTAAACCAGACCATACAGCTCGCCTTGAGCAAAAGGCAAGGGCGTCCCACTCCTTTTCTGTTCGTCTTAGCCCGAAGAGGAACATTCCGATCTCGGTCTAGGCGAGGACCCACGGCGTCGGCACGATGGTGGTCATGTCGTTCGACCGCAAACGCACCGCTCGCTCCCTTCCCCGAGGACGGCGGCCGCGGCCGACGACATCGCACACGACAAGCGCGGACCCCCGAGCGACGGGCATAAGCCGGTGGGGCGACCACCGTCGCGGTCGGCGCGATCCTGCTCACCGATCCCGTTCCCGGCGAGGACCCGAGTCGCACGCCTCGTCGTGGCGCGAGTGAGGACACCCAAAGAGAGCAGCGTGCGTGTGTGCTCCACCCCGGTCCCGGTGACAGTCAACACCGGGACCGGGGTGCCTGCGCAGAGCGGGGGACCCAGGAATCGAACGTGGCGTTGCGGTTTTGGAGGCTTGCGTGGATCGGCGATTTGGGCCGATGCAGCGGGGTCCGTCGTGGTGCAGGGACAGTTGCAGGGACAGAGCGCCTCACGCCGAGCCCGGCCGACTCTCGCTTCGCGGGCGAGGCGGGCCGCGGGGGCGGGACGTCGCCGGGTCGCGGCTTGGGACGGCAGGTCGCCTTTGAATCAGAATGCTTTCTCACGCGATAGCATTGTGTCCATGGTCGATGCGTCGTCGCCTCTCAGCGTTCGCGAGGCTGCGGACCGTCTGGGCGTCAGCTCCGTCGCGGTACGCCAGCAGATCGCGGCCGGTCGTCTGCCGGCGGTCAAGCGCGGACGCGACTGGTGGCTGGACGCGCGTGCCGTCGAGCGGGCGGCCCGCGGACGGTCCGGCGCGGGCCGCCCGCTCTCGCCGGCGATGGCCTGGGCGGTCGTGCTCCTCGCCTCCGGGGACGAGGCGGCAGCGCGAGAGGTTGCCGGCCAGAATCGCTACTGGTCGCGCGTGCGGGCCTGGCTGCGCACCTATGCCCTCGGGGAGCATGCCGCGCGACTGCGGTCCCGCGGCGAGCTCGAGGAGCTCGACGCGCACCCGTCTGAGCTCAAGCGCATCCTCAAGCGGCCAGATGTGCTGGTGACGGGCGTCTCGGCCGGCGACGTGGTTGGCCTCGTGGGGTCTGTCTCGGCAATCGAGGTCTACGCGCCGGCGGGTCGTCGCGACGAGATCGTCGAGGAGCACGCCCTCGTCCGCGGTGGCGGACCGGTTTCGATCCGCTGGGTGCCGGATGAGCTGTGGCCGCTCGTGGGGCGGGACCGAGACCGCCGCGCGCCGCGCGTTGCGGTGCTGCTCGACCTGTTGGAGAGCGACGAGCCGCGCGCGCGTCGCGAGGCCGCGCGCGCGCTGGCGTCATGAGCATGATCGAGATCGATGTCGACGACGAGCAGACGCTGCAGCTCTGGGCGGCGGTCGGCGAGCTGGCCGAGTGGCTGCCCGGCGAGTGGACGCTCATCGGTGGCCTGATGGTCCAACTCCACGCCGTCGAGCACGGCATCGCCGACGTACGCCCAACCTTCGACGTCGACATCCTCGGCCAGGCACGGCCACAGCACACCTTGGGCGCGATTGACGTGGCGTTGCGCGACGCAGGCTTCGAGCTGATCGGTCCCGACCTCGACGGCTACGCCCATCGCTATCAGCGCGGCAAGCTTGTCGTCGACGTGCTCGCTCCGGACGGCATCAAGCCGCCGGCGCGCCTCGGCGCCGGCCGCAAGGCCGTCGGCGTGCCCGGTGGTTCCCAGGCCCTCAGCCGTTCAGAGGCCGTCATGGTCACCGTTCGCGGGCGCACGTTCGAGCTGCGCCGGCCCACACTGCTTGGCGCGGTGCTGATCAAGGCCCGATCCCTCATGGTCCACAGCGACCCAGCGACTCAGCGTGAGGACCTCCTGCGGCTGCTGGCGCTCATCGACGATCCGCGCGCGATGGCGGCCGAGCTGCGCAAGACGGAGCGCACATGGCTGAGGGCTGCCGAAGGGCGTCTGCGTCTGAGCGAACCCAGCACGCTCGATGCCGAAGACCTGCGGCGGGCGACGCTGGCCTACCGCCTGCTCACCCGCGCCTGATCGGGACGCTCGCCGCGCAGCGAACCCTGCCGCGCCATCAAAGCGGGGGACCCAGGAATCGAACGTGGCGTTGCGGTTTTGGAGGCTTGCGTGGATCGGCGATTTGGGCCGGCGTGGCGGGCGGTCGGGATCTGCAGGGACAGTTGCGGGGACAGAGCCGTCGCCACCAATGACACGCTCGATCTTCAGGTTTCGTCGTCTTCGAGCTCTGCGTCAAGATCGGACAGATCAACACCTCGCATCTCGAGGAGCCATCGCTGAAGGTTCAGGCTCGCTTCGAGCGATCGAACGCAGTCTTCGTAGGTGACCGCGACGCCGTCGTGGACGACGGCATTTCGGCGTCTCAGGTGCAGCACATACTCGGACCACCACGGCTCCTGTTCGACCTGACGTCCGGTGAGGAGATGCAGTAGTGCTCGCGATCGCTCATCACGCAGCGTCATAGGGCGCCGGATCAGCTTGGCGGCGTCGACTCCGGAGGGATGCTCGGCGAGCAGGTGGCTGACGGCCTCAGCGATGTGCAGCTCGCAAGCGGTCTGGATGCGCACGACGGCAAGCTCATGCCGTCGCTGTCCGTGAAGCTCATGAGCCTCGGCGCCGATATGCGCTCCGATCGACTTGGACTGCCACCAAGGGGAGATGTATCCCGTGGGTTCGGGCGCTGGAGAGGGCAGCCCCGCCTCGCTGCGGATCTTCGGACCAGATGTCGTGCCTCGTTGATGGCTTCATCACGTCTCGATGCGTGGACCCGAATCGCGAACGTCGTGTCGCCGTCGGTTCCCTCGGTGATGTCCGTGTGGAACTGCACGCGCTCAGCCGGCACGACCACCAGCGCCGTGCGCTGGAACGCACCTTGTCACTGGCGTTGAGCGGGAAGTGAACCTGCCACAAGCCTCTGTCGATCTCGCCCTCGGGCGGGTCGAATTGCTCGTGGCGGTAGTCCATGTCGTGCGTCAGAGCAAGTCGCGCAGGTCGTCCGCATCCAGGCCCGCGTCGGTCAGGATGCCGGCGAGCGTGCCGCGCTTCAGCTCGCGGTGCAGTGGCACGGTGAGGAAGATTCGGCGGTCGGGATGGTGCAGGCGGACGTGGCTGCCGCGCTGACGGGAGACCTCCCAGCCGGAGCGCTCCAGCGCCTTGATGAGCTGCTGGCCGGAAACGACCGGCAGGCGAGGGCTCACGCGGGGATGGAGACCCGGCGACGGACGACGCCGGTGTCGAGCGAACGTCCGACCTCGCGCAGGCCGTCGACGTACAGCTCGAGCGCCTCGCGCGCGTTCTCCATCGCCTCGTCGAACGTATCGCCCTCGGAGTGGAG
>DATHEP010000565.1:0-2318 GCA_035318525.1 Conexibacter sp. | reverse complement strand
ACCGCGACGAGCGCGTAGGCGCCCGCGAGCCCGAGCGCGACGCCGGTCGCGAGGCGTCCGAGGCGCGCGCGGGAGAGCGGGGCTGACGCCCACAGCAACGCCGCGACGCTCGCGCCGAGCGCCGCCAGGCCGAAGTCGATGTTGTTGAGCGCGACGAGGCCGGCAGCGAGGAACAGCGGCCACGTCGCCCCGCGCCCGCGGTCGAGGCGGCGTGCGACGAGCCAGGCGATGAGGAACGGGCCGGCGGTGCGCAGCGGCACCTGCTGGTAGATCGCTATCGGCTGGTCGAGGTCGCGCGCGGCGGCGTAGTACGTGAACGCCATCACCGGCAGGAACAGCGCGAGCGCGCCGAGCGAGCTGTGCGTCACGCGGTGCAGGACGCCGTAGATCGCGAGCAGCATCGCGACCGTGAGCGCCCACATCAGGACCGTCCACACCAGCAGCGTCTCGCCGAGCAGCGCCATCGAAGGGGCGAAGGCGAACGGCCACAGCGATCCGTACGCGGCGGTGTGGTCGACGAGCGGCGTGAGCCCGTTGAGGACGGCGAACGTCTCGTCGACCATGAACGCGGTGTTGTAACAGTCGCCGTACTGGCAGATCATGTCCGCGTCGTTGATGAACGACAGGAACCAGACGCCGCTGACGAGCACCGCGACGGCGGGCGCAGCGACGCCCAGCCAGCGCGGCTCGAAGCGCCAGCCGGTGAGCCACCCGCGCCGGGCTGCCAGCGTGATCGCGACGGCGACGACGCCCGCTCCGGCGAGCTGCGCAGCGGTGAAGAATTCGATCTGCCACTCGTCGCCGAATTGGCGCGCGACGCAGGTCACGACGACCGCGAGCCCCACGATCTGGGCGAGGACGGCGAGCGCAGTCGCCGTGCGCCGTGGGATCCGGCGCAGCGGCGCGACGAGCGCGATGCCGGCTGCGAGCAGGAGCGGGCCGAGCAGCGACAGCAGGTAGCGCGTCCCCTCGACCGGCTCGGGGTTGTGTTCGACCGTCGGCAGGACCGGCAGCGTGTCCGGGTAGAGCACGCCGCTGAGCGACGGGCCGAGCAGGTCGACGAGCGCGAACGTGACCGCCGCGCACGGCACGGCCCACAGCCACGCGACCGTCGCTAAGTCGGACGGCTGGGCGTGATCGGCACGGCTGCGCGGCCGCGGCAGCGCGACCGCCGCCCCCCTCGAGCCGGCGCTTGCCATGGCGCCAGCTTAATCCGGATGCACTGAAAAGGAAAGCGGTCGCGGCAGGGCCGGGCTCGCTACGCCACCAGCCCGCGCGCCGCCGCCTCGCGGGCGAGCCGGTCGTCGACCGTGAGCACGGCCCCGCCGGTCGCTTCGGCGGCCAGCAGGACGCAGCAGTCGGGCAGCTTCAGCGCCGTCTCGACATGTAGCGCGGCGAGCCGCTCGGCCGCGTCCGGCGGGAGCGACAGCTCGGCGACTTGGAGCCTGCGCAGCGCGGCCCGTGCGGCGTCGAGGCCGCCGGTGCGCGTCGGGCCGACGAAGATCTCGGCGAGCGTGATCGAGCTGGCTCCGAAGGGCCGGTCGGCGACGGTGAGCAGCCGCTGCTTCGCCGTCTCGTGATGCGCGTCGTGCCGGTCGAGATGGCCGATCAGCACGCTTGCGTCGAGCACGATCACGTCGGCCAGTCGCCGCGCAGGTCGTCGAGGTAACCGGGCGGGTAGGCGCCGCTGAGTGCGCCGCTCGTGCGCTCGATCGCCGTGCGGCGATCGGCGGTGGCGCGCTGCGCCTCCTCGGCGATCGCGCGGTGCCCCTCGCGGACGAGGTCGAGCAGCAGCTTGGCCGGCCGCGCGCGGTCTTCTGGCCAGCGGCGGCCCGCGTCGTCGAGCGCGCGAGCGAGCTCGTCGGTCTCGGTGAGCATGTGGCGGGGGCGGGCGGTCGGCATGGACCCCGAAGTGTAGCACCAGGCAAAGAGGTGCAACACCTATAGGGGGGTCCTGCCACCATGCCTCAGCAGCACGGGCGTTCAGCATGCCCTCAGCGCACCCCGCGCCAGCTCGCCCACAGCGCCGCGCAGAGGCGCCGGCCTCCCTGACAAACGATCCGCGGCGACCAGGATTGCCCCGCGCCCGACTGGGTAGCCCCAACCCGAGGGACTGCGAGCAACGCTCAGGAGGGAACGATGGCGACGGACGTCAAGGACATCGGCGACACGATCGGCTCGGCGCTGGGATGGGTCGCGCACGAGGCGACGCACGCGGTGTCGCAGAACGGGCACGGCAAGCGCCTCGGCCTCGGCGGCACAGGCGACGGGGCACTCTCGGGCATGCGCGGCATCGCCGCGGGCGCCGCGCTTGCCGC
>DATHEP010000564.1:0-10750 GCA_035318525.1 Conexibacter sp. | reverse complement strand
GCGCTGCCGGAGCAGGAACGGGCGGCGATCCACGCCGAGGTCGTCGCGTTCGGCGACCGCGGCGTCGTCGGGTACCACCAGTTGCGCACGCGCCGCGCCGGCGCACGCCGCTACGTCGATCTGCACCTGCAGTTCGAGGCCGGCACGACGCTCGAGCAGGCGCACGAGATCGCCCACGCGATCCAGGACGCGATCGCGGCGCGCCTGCACGGGGCCGACGTGCTGATCCACCTCGAGCCCGCCGACCGCGTGCGGCAGGGGGCGGAGTGGTCGCGCGCCGAGCCGCCCGCGACGGGCTGACGAGACCGGCGGGTTTCGCCAATCCCTTCTACCGCAGGTTGATCGCGGCCGAGCAGGCGACGGCGAGGACGACGGCGGCGTAGCCGACGTAGCCGCTGAGCAGCAGCAGCACGACGCCGATCAGGCAGCTGCCGACGGTGACGAGCCAGGCGATGCGCGGAAGGGGCACTCGCGTATTCTCGCCTGCCGGCATGACGACTGCGCTCACGCCCGCGCTCGCGCTCTCGTATCTGAACGAGCTGTCCCTGGACGTGCGCGCTGCGGTCGTGCTCGACGTGGGCGGCGAGCCGCTGGCGGGCGAGCGGGCGCTCGCGCAGCGCGCGCGGCGGTTGCTGCAGGCCTCGGGGCCAGCGGCGTCCGGCGTCCTGCGCGAGCGCGCCCCGGACGGGACGCTGCTGCTGGCGCGTGCCGGAGGCGCGACGATCGCCGTTCTGACAGGCCCTTGCGCGCTCCTGCCGCTGCTGGAGCACGATCTGGCACGGATCGCCGAGGCGCTCGATGCGCCGGATCTCCCGTCCTGACGGGAAGTTCCATCATGCGGTAGATCGCGGTGCAGCAATGGCGGCGATCTGCCAGGATCGCGAGATTCCCCGTGCTGGCGGGCAATTCGCGTTGTTCCCGTCCGCGGGGGTTGTTAGGTTCGGCCATCCCCCGACCCTCGAAGGAGGAACAGACGTGACGAAATCCGAGTTCGTCGATCAAGTCTCGGCCAACAGCGGGCTGAGCAAGAAGGACGCAGGCGACGCCGTCGACGCGGTCCTCCAGACGATCGAGGACGCGCTGAAGCGCGGCAGCGAAGTGACCTTCTCCGGCTTCGGGAAGTTCCATGTCGCTGACCGCAGCGCCCGCGAGGGCCGCAACCCCAGCACCGGCGAGAAGATCCAGATCGCCGCCTCGCGGGTCCCGCGGTTCACGCCCGGGTCGGGCCTGAAGAGAGCCGTCAAGGGCTGACACCGTCGGCCGGTCCCGTCACTGCTGCGGTGGTGACGGGACCTGTCGTGGCCCGTCAAGCTCACAGCTATCATCGGCGATCGTGGCAGCCCGGAATCCCGCGCGCGTGCTCGCGCCGCTCGCGCTCGTCGCTGCCCTCGTCGCCATCCTGGTCGTGGTCCAGGCGTCCAGCAACGGCACGTCGGACCCGTCCGGCACGCCCGCGGCGACGCAGCGCACGACGACGCAGCAGTCGCAGCCCGCGAGAGCCCGGCCGCGCGTCTACGTCGTGAAGGCGGGGGACACCCTGACCGCCGTCGCCGAACGGACGGGCGTGTCGTTGGAGACGATCCAGCGGCTCAACCCCGACGTCGATCCGCAGGCGCTCCAGACGGGCCAGCGCCTGAAGCTCGGACCGTGACGCGCGCGCTCGCCGCGGCGCTCGTCGTCGCCGCGCTGCTCGCGCTGCCGCTGCCGGCACCGGCCGCGATCCCCTCGCCGCCGCCGATCTCGGCCCCTGCGGCGGCTGTCTTCGAGGCGTCGACCGGCACGCCGCTGTTCGGCCGCGCGGGCGGCCAGCGGCGGCTGATCGCGAGCACGACCAAGCTGATGACGGCGCTCGTCACGGTCGCGGCGGCGAGACTCGACCGCGTCTGCACGGCGCCGCCGTACGCCGCGTCGCCGCTGGAGACGCAGATCGGCCTGCGGGCCGGCGAGCGGATGCGCGTGCGCGACCTGCTGCGCGCGCTGCTGCTGCCGAGCGCCAACGACGCGGCCGCGACGCTCGCTGTCTGCGTCGCCGGCACGCGTGAGGCGTTCGTCGCGCGCATGAACAGCCGCGCGCGCCAACTCGGCCTGCGCAACACGCGCTTCGCGACGCCGATCGGCCTCGACGATCCCGCCAACTACTCGACCGCGGCTGACCTCGCACGGCTGGCGAT
Source organism: Conexibacter sp. (assembly GCA_035318525.1). Lineage (GTDB taxonomy): Bacteria > Actinomycetota > Thermoleophilia > Solirubrobacterales > Solirubrobacteraceae > Conexibacter. The sequence continues at coordinate 8,579 of DATHEP010000564.1, read as the reverse complement.
CGCCGCGCGCGCGGACGCGTTCCTGCGCCAGACGATGGACCTGCCCTACGCGACGCTGCGCAGCGGCGACGGCGCCCGCACGGTCGAGAACCGCAACACCCTCGTCCACCAAGTCCCGTGGGTGAACGGCGTCAAGACCGGCCACACGAACGCGGCCGGCTACGTCCTCGTCGCCTCGGGCACGCGCGACGGGCTCACGTTCGTCGCGTCGGTCCTCGGCGACCCGAGCGAGGCCGCACGCAATGCGGACGCGCTGGCGCTCCTCAGATGGGCCTTCGCGAGCTACCGCCTGGCTGCGCCGGTGACGAGCGGCGTCGTCTACGCGCGACCCGCCGTGAAGCACCGCCCCGACGAGCGGATCGACGTCGTGGCAGGGCGCTCGGTGCGCGAGCTCGTACGGCGCGACGCGCGCGTGCAGCTCGTCCTCGACGTCCCGCGCGAGCTGGAAGGGCCGCTGCCGCGGCGAGCCGTCGTCGGCAACGCGACGGTGCGCGCGAACGGGCGCGCGATCGCGCGCGTCCCGCTCGTGACGGCGCAGCCGGTGCCGGAGGTCGGCCTGTTGGAGCAGGCCGGCCGCGCGCTGGACGATCCGGGTAGCCTGATAGCCATCGCGGCGTTGCTCGGAGGCGCGGCCATCCTGTTCGCGCGGGCGCGCGGCGCCCGGCGCCGCGACAGGCGGCGGGCGGACATGGAGGCAGCATGATCATCACCGTCACCCTCAACACGGCGATCGACAAGACGCTCGAGGTGCCGAACTTCCGCATCGGCCGCCGCCACCGCACCGTCTCGCAGACGACGATGCCGGGCGGCAAGGGCGTCAACGTGGCGCGCGCGATCAAGACACTCGGGCGGCCGGTGATCGCGACCGGCTTCGCTGGCGGCGCGACCGGCACGCGCATCGTGGAGGCGCTCACGGCCGAATCGGTGCTGACCGACTTCATCCGCATCGGCGAGGAATCGCGCACGAACACCGCCGTGCTCGACCCGACGACCGGCGTGCAGACGGAGATCAACGAGCGCGGCCCCGCGATCAGCGAGCGCGAGATGGAGCTGTTCCGCGACAAGCTGCTGTACCTCGCCCAGGGGGCAAAGCTGTGCGTCTTCGCCGGCAGCCTTCCGCGCGCCGTCGAGCCCGACGTCTACGGCAGATTGATCCGCGAGCTGCGCAAGCTCGGCGTCACGACGATCGTCGACACCGACGGCGAGGCGCTGCGCCAGGCGGTGCGTGCGGAGCCCGACGTCGTCTCGCCCAACGTCGGCGAGGCGGAGGAGCTCGTCGGCCACGAGTTCAACGATGACGAGGAGCGCGCGCTCGGGATCGCCGAGGTCGTCGAGCTGGGCGCCCGCGAGGCGATCATGACCGTGCCGGATGGCTGCTACGCGCGCGTCGCGACGGAGACCGGCCCGCAGCTCTACCGCGTGCGCGTCGCCGAGCAGGAAGTGCGCGCCGCGGTCGGATCGGGCGACGCGTTCCTGGCTGGCTACGTCGCCGTCAGGTACGACGGCGGCGCCCCCGAGGAGTGCCTGCGCTACGGCGTCGCCTGCGGCGCCGAGTCGACGCAGCACTTCGGCGCGGGCGTGATCGACCCGCAGGCGGTGGAGCGGCTGCTCGGAAGCGTCGAGGCGATTCCGCTCGCGCTGCCCGCCGAGGTCACGTGAGCGCGCGTCGCGGCGCGCCGCGAAGGCCGATCCGACCCGTCCCTGCGCTACTATCGACGCAGTCGGTGGTCGCCGCCCCACCACACCCCGCAGCGTCCCTCCGGCCCCGTTCCCGCGGGGCCGTCCTGTCCGCCTCGACCCATACGGTGCCGCAATGGAGATAGAGATCGGCCGCGGTAAGAAGGCCCGCCGCGCCTACGGCTTCGACGATGTCGCGATCGTGCCCTCGCGTCGCACGCGTGACCCGGAAGACGTCGACATCTCCTGGACGCTCGGCCCGTACCGCTTCGAGCTGCCGCTGCTCGCCTCCGCGCTCGACGGCGTCGTCTCGCCGGAGACCGCGGGCACGATCGGCAGACTCGGCGGGCTCGCCGTGCTCAACCTCGAGGGCATCTTCTGCCGCTACGAGGACGTCGACGCGCAGCTCGAGCGGATCGCCTCGCTCGATCGCGACGAGGCCACGCGCGAGATGCAGGAGATCTACCGCGAGCCGGTCAAGCCGGAGCTGATCGCCCAGCGCATCCGCGAGATGAAGGAGCACGGCGTCGTCGTCGCGGCGTCGCTGACGCCGCAGCGCGTGCGCGAGCACTACGAGATCGCGCTCGAGGCGGGCCTCGACATCCTCGTGATCCAGGGCACGGTCGTCTCCGCCGAGCACGTCTCGACGGTCGCCGAGCCGCTCAACCTGAAGGAGTTCATCCGCCAGGTCCCCGTCCCGGTCGTCGTCGGCGGCTGCGCCTCGTACCACACGGGCCTGCACCTCATGCGCACGGGCGCCGCCGGGGTGCTCGTCGGCGTCGGACCGGGCGCGATCTGCACGACGCGCGGCGTGCTCGGCATCGGCGTCCCGCAGGCGACGGCGATCGCCGACGTCGCGGCGGCCCGCTCCCAGCACATGCTGGAGACGGGCGACTACGTGCGCGTGATCGCCGACGGCGGCATGAAGAACGGCGGCGACATCGCTAAGGCGATCGCCTGCGGCGCCGACGCGGTGATGCTCGGCTCCGCGCTGTCGCGTGCCTACGAGGCGCCCGGTCGCGGCTACAACTGGGGGATGGCGACGTTCCACCCGACGCTTCCGCGCGGGACGCGGGTCGCGACCGTGCAGAACGCCTCGCTGGAGGAGATCCTGCTCGGCCCCGCGCGCGAGAACGACGGCATGTTCAACCTGATGGGCGCGTTGAAGACGTCGATGGCGACGTGCGGCTATCGCGACATCGCGGAATTCAACCGCGCCGAGCTGATGGTCGCGCCCGCCCTGCAGACCGAGGGCAAGCACCTCCAGCGCGACCAGCAGGTCGGCATGGGCTCGAACGGCCGGGCGGTCGCGCTCGTAAATGACTAGCGACGGCCCAGCGGCGGGGATCGTCGTGTCTGGCAAGGACGCAGCCGGTGTGGCGTACTCCGTACGCGAACCGGCGAGGACGCCGCCAGACGCGACGAGACGCGTCGCTGAGGAGGTTGTCGTCCTCGACTACGGCGGTCAGTACTCGCAGCTGATCGCCCGCCGCGTCCGCGAGTGCGGCGTCTTCTCGGAGCTGCTGCCGCACCACGTCGGCGCCGCCGAGGTCGCGCGCCGTAGACCGAAGGGCTTGATCCTCTCCGGCGGCCCTGCGTCCGTCTATGCGCCCGATGCGCCGGCGCTCGATCCGGCGCTGCTCGAGCTCGGGATTCCGGTGCTCGGCATCTGTTACGGCATGCAGCTGCTGACGCGCTCGCTCGGCGGCGAGGTGCAGGGCGCCGAGGTGGGGGAGTTCGGTCGCTCGCAGCTCACGGTCAGCGAGCCCGGCCGCCTGCTCGCCGGCTTGCCGCGCGAGCAGACCTGCTGGATGTCCCACCGCGACACGGTCTTCGCGCCCCCGCCGGGCTTCACCGCGCTCGCCTCGTCGAGCGAGTCGCCGGTCGCCGCGCTCGAGTCGGTCGAGCGCGGGATCTACGGCATCCAGTTCCACCCCGAGGTCGTCCACACGCCGTACGGGCAGGACATCATCACCCGCTTCCTGGAGGAGATCTGCGGCTGCGAGCGCACCTGGAGCGCGGCGTCGGTGATCGACGACCAGATCGCCCGCATCCGCACCCAGGTCGGCGACGGACGCGTCATCTGCGGCCTCTCCGGCGGCGTCGACTCGTCCGTCGCTGCGCTGCTCGTGCACCGCGCGATCGGCGATCAGCTCACCTGCGTGTTCGTCGACCACGGCCTGATGCGCAAGAACGAGGGCGACCAGGTGATCGCCGCCTTCCGCGACCACTTCAAGGTGCCGCTCGTCGCGGTCGACGCGGAGGACCGCTTCCTGACCCGCCTGCGCGGCGTCACGGAGCCCGAGGCGAAGCGCAAGGCGATCGGCGAGGAGTTCATCCGCGTCTTCGAGGAGGAGGCCGCGAAGCTGGCCGGCGACGGCGACGGCGCGCGATACCTCGTCCAGGGCACGCTCTACTCGGACGTGATCGAGTCCGGTGGCGGCACCGGCGCGGCGACGATCAAGTCCCACCACAACGTCGGCGGCCTGCCGGAGGACCTCGACTTCGAGCTCGTCGAACCGCTGCGCATGCTGTTCAAGGACGAGGTGCGCGCCGTCGGTGCCGAGCTCGGCCTGCCGGAGCGGCTCGTGTGGCGCCAGCCGTTCCCCGGCCCGGGACTCGCGATCCGCGTCGTCGGCGGCGAGGCGACGAAGGAGCGTCTCGACACGTTGCGCGACGCCGACGCGATCCTGCAGGACGAGATCCGCAGAGCAGGCCTCTACCGCGAGCTGTGGCAGTCCTTCTGCGTGCTGCCGGACGTCCGCACCGTCGGCGTCCAAGGCGACGAGCGCACGTACGGCTACGTCGTCGTGATCCGCGCCGTCACCAGCGACGACGCGATGACGGCCGACTGGGCGCGCCTGCCCTACGACCTGCTGGAGCAGATCGCCTCGCGCATGATCAACGAGATCCGCGAGGTCAACCGGGTGGTGCTCGACATCACGAGCAAGCCGCCCGGGACGATTGAGTGGGAGTAGACGTGCGGCGCTTCGAGGCCTGAGCCCGGGCCTGGTCGGCGGGCGGGTCCTGTCGGCTCCGGGTGCGCGCACACCGCCCTTCGGGCGGCGCACGTGCATCCTCACCGCCACTCGCCCGATCGACCGCCCTGTTTAGGCGGTCTCGAGCTTGGTGGTCAGCTTGGGCGCGCTCGTGAGCGTCTGGTAGACGACGCAGTAGCGCTCGGTCAGCTTCTTGAGCGTCGCGAGCTCTTCTTCGGTTGCGTCGGCGTCGACCTCGAAGGTGAGGCGGATCGCGGCGAAGCCGACGGGCGCCTCGCGGTCGACGCCGAGTGTGCCGCGGAAGTCGAGGTCGCCCTCGGCGCGGACGGTGCCGGAGCGGATCGGGATCTGCAGGGAGGTCGCGACGGCTCGCAGCGTGACGCCAGCGCACGCGACGAGCGCCTCCAGCAGCATGTCGCCCGAGCAGAGGAGCGAGCCGTCGCCTCCGCTGGCTGGATGCAGGCCGGCCTCGGCAAGCGCGCGCCCGGTCTGCACCGAGCACGACACGCCGTCGCCGAGGGCGCCGCTTGCCGACAGCGTCACGAGCGCCGCGTCGGGCTCCTCGCGGTAGCGCTCCTTCAGGGGCGTCTGCAGCTCGCGCAGCTCGTCGCGGTTCATGCGCGCAGCTTACGCCGCCGGTGTGCGGTCTCCGGACGGGCCCGCTCCGGCACCGTGCGGTCACGCGGGTGCGGTCAGCCGCGCGAGCGCGAGCGCCGTCACGTGCTCGCGGTAGCGAGCGCCGCTCCAGCCGGCGTCCTCGCGGAGCTGGATCCACAGGGGGACGCTGAGCAGCGCCCACAGCGCGTCCGCCGCCTCGTCGGCTGTGAGCCCCGGCGCAAGCGTCCCGTCCGCGCGGCAGCGGGCGATGACCGCGCGGCACGCATCGTGCAGCGCGCGCATGCGGTCATTCCATGCCACCCGCAGGTCGGCGTCGGCGTGCTTGGCCGCCAGCACGCCGCGCGCCGTCCCGACAAAGCGCGGGACGTAGTCCGTCCACCAGGCGACCAAGCACTCGACGCATGCCGGCCCGGACGGCGCGGCGAGCACGCGCTCGACCTGCTCGCGCGCGCCCTCGCGGTCGTCGATGTCGGCCAGCAGTGCCGTCAGCAGGCCGGCGCGCGACCCGAAGTGGCGGTAGATCGCCTGGCGCGAGAAGCCGGCCGCGGCGGCTACCGCCTCCAGGCTCACCTCGTTCGGAGGTCGGCGCTCCAGCAGCGCGCGCGCCGCCGCGAGGATCGCCTCGTCTGTGCTCAACGTCCGCTGCATCGCGTTACAGTCTGTAACGTTACAGGCTGTAACGTCGATCGGGAGGTCCGAGATGGAGCCGGAGACGTCGCCGGCCGCACAGGCGATCCGCGCGATGAGAGCGGTGGAGCAGAGGCAGCGCGAGGCGTGGCTCGCGGGCTTCGCCGCCGACGCGCTGCTCGAGGACCCGGTCGGGCACGCTCCGCCGCGCCGCGGCGCCGACGCGATCGCCGACTTCTGGGACACAGGCATCGCAGCGCTCGAGAACGTGCGCTTCGACGTGCGTCGCGCTCACGAGGGACCTCGCGAGGCGTTGATGCTGGTCGACGTGACCGCTCGCGCCCCCGGCGGCGCGAGCGCCAGCTACGACGCCGCGCTGCATTACGTGTTCGACGAGCAGGGAGCGATCGTCGCCCTGCGCGCGTTCTGGGACCTGCCCGACGTCGTCGCCCAGTTCACGGGCGCGGCCGCGGCGGCCGAGTAGCTACTCGTCCGCCGACTCGCGACGCTGCGGCTCCTGCCCATCGAGGTAGCCGCCCGGCCGCCGCAGCCCCTCGGGGTGCAGCAGCGACACAAGCAGGACGACGAGCGCGGCTGCGAGCACGACGAGGCCGGCGATGGCGAGGGTGGAGATGGCGGCGACGACCATGGCTGCTGGCTGGAGGGTACGCGGGTCTCCGCCTCGTTGGCGGGCGGGTCCTGTCGCCGGGAAGCTCTTTTCGCGAGCGGGGTCGCGAAAAGACTTCCCCGCGCCACCCGCCCGATCAGCGTTCTCTCGCGCGACAGGTCCCGCCGCTCGCTTCACGGCTGGGCGAGCCCAAGCGTGCGCGGGCCCGGCCGGTGGCGGCTTTCGCTGCCCCGACACCATCACTCGCGTCGGCACCGCCGGACTCGTGGGCCGGGCACAACCACGCCTGAGCCCGGCCGAGCCCCACTGTGGTTGTGCCCGGCCCCACAGTCCGGCTGTGTGAACCAGCATTAGTCCTGGCATGGCAGGTGCGTCCGCCACCGGCCGGGCCCACAAGCGGTCGCGTCAGCATCAGGTGCCGACACGAATGGCCCGCACGACGAAAAGACGCCGATCGGGCGGGTGGCGCGGGCGAGGACGATTCCGCGACCCCGCTCGCGGAATCGCCTCGACCCGCGACAGGACCCGCCCGCCAACTCGGTCCGAACCCGCGCGGCGGGGGGCGTGCTCAGCGAATGATCAGCTGAAGGCGTCCCAGCGCTTCAGCACGGGAAGCGGGTCGACCGGAGAGCCGCCTCTGTACCAGCCGGGAGCGGTCCACGTTTCGAAGTGGAGGTGGCAGGCGCTCGCGTCGCCGGTGTCGCCGACGACGCCGATCGGTTGGCCGGTCTCGACGCGCTGGCCTCTGCGCACGAGTGCGGGCTCGCGCAGGTGCGCGTACATGTGCCCCTGGCCGGTGACCGGGTCCTGGATCACGAGGTAGTTGCCTGCGAGCCCGTGGTAGGTGCGCATCGTCACGACGCCGCCGCGCGCGGCGACGAGCGGGGTGCCGCAGTCGGCCATCACATCCTGGCCCTCGTGGCTGTGACCGCTGCGCCCGGCGCCGAAGCGGGCGGCGCCCTCGCCGTAGGAGTGCGTGCCGCGGACCGGGAAGACCGCGCCGACGAAGGTGAACGCGCCGATGCTCGTGGATCCCGGCGGGGGCTCGGCGGCCGTCGGGGCGGCGCCTCCGGCGAGCGGCGTGCTGGTCGCGCTGGTCGCGCTGGCGAGCGCGATGCGGAACTCGTAGCGTCCGTCGAGCGCGAGGCCGGTGGTCGCCCGTCCGTTCCATCTGACCCGCTGCTGCGCCTCGGGCACGACGGTGCGCTCGTCGGTGAAGACCGAGAGGCCGTCGGCGAGTCGTACGACGTCGACGCGAACCTGCAGGGACCCGCGCGCATGCGAGACGTAGGCGAGCGTGGCGGCGCTGACGGCACGGCGCGAGACCTTGCGCAGCGCGACGCCGGCATCGAGTTGCGGGATCGCGCCGACGGGGGCGAGGGCGGGGCCCGAGAGGTTCGCGGCAGGCACCTGCGCGGCCCGCTTGGGGGCCGGCTGCGCAAGCCCAGCGCCGCCGGTGCCCGCCGCGGCTCCGGGCGTGGCGGACACGCCGAGCAACGCGGCGGCGGCGATCGTCGTCTTCAGCACGGGGCGGCCCCGCGTTCCGCACAGCATCGTGGCGCGATGCCCTTTCGGTTCGGCCTACGGGGTTAGCTGACGGGCTCGCGCTGAAAGGTCTGCGCTACCGAGCGGCACTGCTCGGATTCGCCCCTCGACGACGCCGCGGCAACGGCGCAGTCATTGGGTTCCCCGTTCCCTCCGGCAAAGGAGGGATTCGGCTCTGGCACTTGGAACGGGCGGCAGTATAACCACGGCCCTCGGACGGACTCGCCGCGTCGGCGTGCGATGCCGCACGTTGCGGGGATCCGTGACGATGCGCGGCTCAGCCGCCACGGTCGTCGCGTTTTCCCTATCATGAGCGACCGGCCGCGCCAGAGGGCGTGGCCTCCTTTCATGCCATGAAGACCTACGTCGCCACTCCTGCCGACCGCGAGCGCAACTGGCTGCTCGTCGATGCCACCGGGCTCACGCTCGGGCGGCTCGCGACCCAGATCGCCGACGCGCTCCGCGGGAAGAACAAGCCCACGTAC
>DATHEP010000563.1:0-2170 GCA_035318525.1 Conexibacter sp. | reverse complement strand
CAGAAGAGCTGCAGGGCGTGCGCGTGGACGCTGTCGAGGCTTGGCTCGCCGCGCGTCGCGTCGCCCACCAGCAGCCGGATCGGCCGCTTCGGGTGCAGCGCGAGCCGTTGCGCCCAGCGGATCCACTCGTCGATCCAGGAGGCGGCGAACGCCCACTCGACGCTGTCGGGCCCGTGGCGGCGGAGGACCTGCCCGAGCGCCGGCAGCAGGATCTCCTCGACCGTGCGCTCGAGCGAGCGCAGCGCGAGCGCGCCCTCCACGACGGTTGCGGCGCGCTCCGGGTCGATCGCGCACAGCGGCCCGACGAGCGCGTCGGCGTCGACCGTGTCCCCCTGCCGCACGCGCGAGATGGCGGACGAGATCGACAGGCCCTGCTCGAGCGCGTCGCGCAGCGCGGCGATGTCGGCGTGGCGGTACAGGCGGTGCCCGCCGGGGGAGCGAGCGGGGCGCGGGAAGCCGAAGCGCTGCTCCCACGCGCGCAGCGTGCTGGGACTCACGTTGAGGCGAGTCGCCGCCTCGCGCACCTTGAGGTACTCCATCGGCGCGCGAGCCTAGCCGCTCCCGTGGACGAGTCGTTAATACGACGCAAACGTCATGATTAATAGATCTGGTCGTTTATTTACCCTATCGGACCGGATACCTGAAAACAGGTGAAAGGTCGACGCTAGTCGATCACGAAACCGACTGTGACGCGCGTCACCTTGCCTCTGCGGATCGAGAAGTCGGTGATGCGTCTGCCGGCGAGGAACTGGCCCGTGTGGCACGAGCGGAAGCCGGCGATCGTCTCGCATCTGATGCCTCTCACGCCTCTTCTCACGGCGCTCTCGGTCGAGCCGACGCCGACGCCGGTGGCGGTGCGGTCGCCGGGGCCGGTCGTGGCGGCCGAGGTCACGGTTCTGCCGCCCTGGTAGAAGACCGAGATGCCGCCGCCGTAGGTCTCCTGGCGGAATCTCCCGAACTCGTTTCTGCCCGTTCTGACGCTCGCCGGTCTGCCGAGCGCGGCCTGCACCTGGGCGATCGTGTTGCCGAGCCGCGCGCCGGCGAGCCCTCTGTCGACCTGGACGAGCGCGGGCGCGGCGGCCGGCAGGGCCAGCGCGGCAGCGGCCGCGGCGGCGCCGGACAGCGTGAGGATGCGTGGTCTCATGTGGTGGTGCCTCTCGTGCGTGGTTTGATGAACAGCAGCGCGACGACGAAGCCGACCAGCGCGAGGGCGGCGCTGACGCGCAGCGTCGTCTGCAGCCCGTCGACGAACGCCTGGCCGGCGCTGCCGCCCGACTCCGCCTCGCGACCGGCGGCGGTCGAGACGATCGTCGTCGCGATGCCGAGGCCGATCGCGCCACCCGCGACCTGGAACATGTAGAGGATCCCGCCCGCGAGGCTGGCGCGGGACTCGTCGAGCGCGGAGATCGCCGTCGTCGTGATCGCCGAGTAGAAGAGGCCGACGCCGATCCCGAGCAGGACCATCCCCGGCACGAGCACGCCGTAGCCGGAGCCGACCTCCAGCAGCGACAGCAGTGCCATCGACGCGGGCAGGCAGGCTGCGCCGGCGACGATCACGCGCTTGCCGCCCCAGCGCTCGTACAGCGGGCCGGCCGCAAACGAGGAGAGGCCGAAGACGACCATCATCGGCAGCAGGCCGGCGCCCGCCGTCAGCGGCGAGTAGCCGAGCAGCTTCTCCATGAACTGCGGCAGGTACATGACCGCCGTGAAGAACGTCATCGACATCAGCAGCACGGCGATCGTGGCCGCGCGGAAGCTGGCATTGCTCACGACGTCCTCGGGGATCAGCGCCCATGGCCCGCGGCGGCGCTGGATCGGCACGACCGCCGCCATCAGCACGCCGGACAGGACGAGCGCGCCGATCACGCGCGGGTCGTCCCAGCCCCACGTGTCGACCTGGTCGAGCGCGATCAGCAGCAGCACGAGCGAGGCGCTGAGCGCCGCCGTGCCGAGCCAGTCGAAGCGGCGGTCCGCGCCCTCGTCGCGCGTCTCGCCGACCGTCCGCAGCACGACGACGATCGCGGCGGCGGCGATCGGCAGGTTCAGCACGAGCACGTAGCGCCAGTCGATCGCCTCCGTGATGACGCCGCCGAGCAGCGGCCCGGCTGCGTTGCCGAGTCCCGCCACGCCGAGCACCAGCGCGCCCGCGAGGCCGCGGCGATCCTCCGGC
>DATHEP010000562.1:0-10333 GCA_035318525.1 Conexibacter sp. | reverse complement strand
GACGGCGAGATCCTCGTGAAGGGGCCCAACATCTTCCAGGGCTACCACGGGATGGCGGACGAGAGCTTCGGCGCGGTCGAGGACGGCTGGCTGCACACCGGCGACCTCGGCTCAATCGACGCGGACGGCTTCCTGTCGATCACCGGCCGCAAGAAGGACATCATCATCACCGCCGGCGGCAAGAACCTGACCCCGGCGAACATCGAGAACGACATGAAGCAGTGCCGCTGGGTCTCGCAGGCGGTCATGTACGGCGACCGCCGCCCGTTCCCGGTGATGCTCGTCACGCTCGACGCCGAGGAGATCGTGCCGTGGGCTCAGCAGCAGGGGCTGCCGGACGATCTCACGCAGCTCTGCGAGCACCCCGAGGTGCGAAGACTCGTCCAGATCCACCTCGACAAGGCGAACGACAAGTACGCCCAGGTCGAGAAGGTGAAGAAGTTCGCGATCCTCCCTCACGACCTCGCGCAGGAGACCGGCGAGCTGACGCCGACGCTGAAGGTGAAGCGCAACGTCGTCAACGAGAAGTACGCGAACGTGTTCGACGCGCTTTACGAGGACTGACCTCAGGGTCGATCTCAGGGTCCCGCCCTCCACAAACGACAGCCCCCAGCCTCTACCCTCTGACCAACCCCATGCGCACCGACCCGAGCGACACCGGCGGACTGTTCGTTACCCGCCGTCCGGGAACGCGGCCGATCCAGTACCGCGAGCCGCCGAGACGCGGCGACCGCAGACAGCGGCGCCGCGACGAGCTGATCGCCGCCGGGCTGCTGGGGCTGATGGCGCTCGTGAACCTGTCCTTCTGGGGGCCGCTGCCGCTCGGCTGCCTGTGGCTCGGCGGGCGCACGCAGTACCTGACTGACAGCATCTTCGGCGGGCTCGCCGTCGCGTTCGGGGCGATGATCGCCGGACTGCTGGTCGGCCTGATGATCCAGAAGCGACTCGACTACGCCTGGATCCTCGTGCGCCGCGCCGCCGGCCATGACCAGCGCGAGGGCATGATCGGGCGCATCTTCATGATCTGCTGCATGATCGGCGTGCCGATCTTCGGCTTCTGGTTCATCTTCCTCAGCGGCGCCAACATGTCGGGCCTGAGCGTCAACAACTTCCTCGGCAGCTGACCGAACGCCTCGTGGGCCGGTTCGACTACTACCGGCAGTTCGCCGAGATGACCGACGCGGAGGTCACCGCGGAGCTGCGCGAGCGGGCGGAGGAGCGTCGTCGCCGTGCGCTCGCGCGCATCGACGTATTGGACCTCTCCGCCACGACCTGGCACGAGCCGCCCCACCCGGACGTCGTGAACGTCGTCACGTTCGCGGCACGCGGCGCATTGCACGTGCAACCCGACCCGACGGCGGAAGAGCTGCGGCGCGAGCTCGGCCGGCGCAACGGCGTGGAGCCCGAGCGCGTCGCCGTCGGCAACGGCGCCGCCCAGTTGCTGTCCGCCACCGCGCAGGCGCTGCTCGGCGACGGCGGCGAGCTGCTGACGCCGTGGCCCTCCTACGGCCTCTACCCGGTGATGGCGCAGCGCGCGGGCGCGCGGGCAGTGCCGGTCCCGGGCGGATTCGATCTCACGCGGCTGCGCGCGGCCGTCACGCCCAGCACGCGCGCGATCGTGCTCTGCAACCCGAACGACCCGACCGGCGCGCACCTGCCCGCCGCCGCGCTGCGCGAGCTGCTCGACGACCTGCCCGAGCACGTGTCGCTGCTGCTCGACGAGGCGCTCGCCGACTTCGTCACCGCCGAGCAGCCGGGCGCATCGCTCGCACTGCTCGACGACCATCCTCGCCTGCTGGTGTTCCGCACCTTCTCGAAGGCCTACGGGCTCGCGGGCCTGCGCTGCGGCTACGCGCTGGGCGGCCCCGGCTCCGAGCAACTGCTCGCGCAGATCGCGCCGGAGCTCGGCGTCGGCGTGCTCGCGCAGGCCGGCGCGATCGAGGCGCTCGTCAGATGCGACAGCCAGCTCGCGCAGCGGCGCGCCGCCGTCGCCGCCGAGCGCACGCGCCTGCTCGAGCACCTGCACGAGCTGCCGATCGACGTCTCGCCGAGCGAGGCGAACGTCCTGTGGCTGCGCGCGAGTGGCCTCGGCGGCAGCGAGCTGACGATGCGCCTGCGGCGGCACGGTGTGATCGTCTCGAGCGGCATCGGCGTCGGCGACGCCGACCACGTGCGCGTCACGGTCCAGAGCGCGGCCGCCGGCGACCGCCTGCTCGACGCGCTCAAGACCGCGGTCGGCGTCGCCTGAGGACGGCTACTCGGACGCCGACTGGCGCAGAACGGCGCCCGTCGTCTGCTCGAGGATCTTGCGCCAGCGCGCGGTCTGCTCCGGCTCGGCGGCGAAGTGCTTGACGACCTTGCGCACGCGCGTGGCGGAGATCTCGATCCCGTGGCGGGCCGCGACTTGCTTGAGGCGCGGATAGTCCTCCGCGAGCTTCGTCGTCACGGAGCGGAACCCGTGGCTGGCGATCTGCACGCGATGGCTGTAGTCCATCACGCTCGTGCGGAACATCACCTCGTCGGACGCGTCCGGCTCGATCAGCACGAAGTCGACGCCGGGATAGCGGTCCTCCCACATCGTGCGGATCTCGTGCAGTCGACGGTACGTCATCAGCTTGAACGCCTGGTAGCCGATCTGCGGGAAGCCCATGTCCGAGACGCGCGGGTGCAGCGGGTTCTCGCGCCGCGCCTCGTTGACGTACGGCACGAGCGGGTTGACGACCACGACGAGTCTCGCGCCCGCCTCGACCGCGAGGTCGAGGTTCGTCGTCGAGACGAGTCCGCCGTCGACCAGCTCGCGGTCGCCGATGCGCACGGGCTCGTACACCATCGGCAGCGCGGTCGAGGCGCGCACCGCGGTCGAGATCGGCACGTCGTCGAAGTCGCCGGAGCCGAACACGACGCGCTCGCACAGGTCGAGATCGGTGGCGGTGATGTAGAGCTCGCGCTCGAGCTGCCGGAAGTCGTCGGAGCGGCCCTCATCCTCGAGCACGCTGCGCACGTAGTCCTCTATCCCGGTGCCGGAGTACAGCCCCGACGGGAGCCCCTCGGCGATCCCCAGGACCACGTCGAGCGCCGAGACCTGGCCCACGTGCCGCGCGAGCGTGTAGCCGAGCTTCGCGAGGCGGAACGGGAAGGCGGCCGCCTTGCCGGCCAGCTCGCGCAGGTTGAGCGACAGCAGCGTGCCGAGCGCGATCTCGGGGAACGGCGTCGGCGCCTGCCGGTCGAGCACCCGCATCATCTCCTCTGGAGACACTCCATTTGCCGTCATCGCGGCGACGAACGAGCCGGCGCTCGTGCCGACGAAGACGTCGAAGTCGGTCACCGAGCGGTTGACCGACAGCAGGTCGAGCGCGCGCAGCGCGCCGATCTCGTAGACGGCGCCGGTGAAGCCGCCGCCGCCGAGCACGAGCGCGGTCTTCGACGGCGCTCTGTGTCTGCGTGAGGGCGCCCGACGACCCTGCGACGATGTCGCCGGTCTCCGCCCCTTCGCGGAGGTCTCCAGGCTGACGACCTTGCCCATGACATACACATTGTACGGCCGCGTTCGGGCGGCACGACCGCGACTTCCGCGCTGGCGCACTGTTGAGACCCGTGTGCGCCGTTTCGTCCTGACGCTCGTCGTGCTCGCCACGGCGGGCGCCGCGTCTGCACCCGCCGCCAATGCCGCGCCGCTCGACGGGCTCGTCGCCGGCCAGCTCGCACGCGCCGGCGGCGTCTCGGGCGGCTTCGTGCTCGACACGACGACCGGCAGAACGCTCGCGGCGGTGCGCGCCGACACGCCGCGCATCCCGGCTTCCGTCGAGAAGCTCTACACGACCTCGACCGCGCTCCTGCGCTTCGGCCCGCGCGGGACGCTCGAGACGACCGTGCTCGGCGTCGGCGAGCTCGACGACGCCGGCGTCTGGCACGGCGACCTCTACCTGCGCGGCGGCGGCGACCCGACCTTCGGCAGCTCCACCTTCACGCGCCTGGCCTACGGCCTCGGCGCGACCGTCACGGCGCTCGCGACGCGCGTCGCGGACGCCGGCATCGTGCGCGTGACCGGGCGCGTCTACGGGGACGAGTCGTGGCTCGACCGCTTGCGCGGCGGGCCGGCGAACGGCTTCGTGCTCGACTACGACATCGGCGGCCCACTCGGCGGGCTGCTGTTCAACCGCGGGCTCGCGCGCGAGGACGGCAGCGCCCTGCAGACGATGCCCGCCAAGTTCGCCGCCCAGCAGCTGACGCTGGAGCTGCGCCGCGCCGGCGTGCGCGTCCCGCGCAGCGCCGGCGAGCGCACCACGCCCGCCGCCGCCGAGGAGCTCGCGGCGGTCGCCTCGCCGACGATGGCGACGCTGATCCGCCTCACGCTCGTGCCGTCCGACAACCTGCTCGCGGAGATGCTGCTGAAGAACGTCGGCGCACAGTTCGGCGCGGCCGGCTCGTCCACCGCAGGCGGCGCGGTCGTGCGCCGCACCATCGGCCGCTACGGCATCCAGCCGCGAATCGCCGACGGCTCCGGCCTCTCGCGCGCCAACAGCACGTCGCCGCGCCAGGTCGTCACGCTGCTGAACGGCCTGCGCGCGAACACGACCTTCCGCGCCGCACTGCCGGTCGCCGGCCGCTCCGGCACGCTCGCCGCCCGCATGCGCGGCACCAGCGCCCAGGACCGCTGCCAGGCGAAGACCGGGACCCTCTCCAACGTCTCCGCGCTCGCCGGCTTCTGCCGCACCCCCAACAACCACCTGCTCGCGTTCGCGTTCCTGGAGAACAGCGTCTACACGTACACCGCAAAGGCCGCCGAGGACCGCCTCCTCATCAACCTCGCCCGCTACCGCCCGGCCGACACGCCCCTGCCAGCGCCGGTGGCAACGACACCCGAGCCAGCGCCCGCCCCCACGGGCGGCGCATCAGCGAACTGATCCAACGCCGATCGGGCGGCGGCACCGCCGGCGAAGCCGGTGGTGGGTGAGGATGCACGTGCGCCGGCCGATAGGGCGGTGTGCGCGCACCCGGAGCCGACAGGACCCGCCCGCCAACGCGGCCGGACCCGAGCCGATCAGCCAGCAGCTCTCTTCACATACACCGTCACATCCTGGATCGAGACGATCGAGAACGTCTTGCCCTCGTATCTCTCGTACTCAGCGCGGTCGATCGCCTTTCTCGGGATCGGCACGCTGATCGTCTCTCTGCCGTCCCCTCTGGCGGTCGAGCCCGCCTGGCGGCCCGACGTGTAGCCGATCTCCGCGAACAGGTCCGCGTCGACGTCGGCGTTGCGCAGCACGGCCGAGGCCTGCACACCACAGATCGTCCATCCCTTCTTCGCCTGCCAGGAGATGTACGGAGCGGTGCCGAGCTGGACAATGAATCTCACCGCACCCTGCTTCGTCCCCCTCACGATCGGCTGTGCCTGCGGGATGCGGACCACGATGCCCTTCACGGCGGTGGCAGTGCAGCCGTGCCACGAGTACGTGCCACTCGGGTAGCCGAGGAAGTACCCGGGGTTGGCCGTCGGGGGCAGTCTCTTATTCTCGGGGTTGCTTCTGAGCGACGCGGCAGCGACGGGTGCGGCGAGGGTGAGCGCGGCGGCGGCCGCGAGGCCGAGCGCACGGCGGGGGAGGTTCGTCATGGCGCGAGACTCTACGGCGTGATCGTCAGTCGTCGGCCTCTGCCTCATCCACCGTAGGCGCCTCGCCGGCGAGCAGCGCCTCCAGCCCCGCCTCGTCCAGCACCGCCACTCTCAGCCGCTCCGCCTTCTCCAGCTTCGACCCCGCCGCCTCCCCCGCGACCACGTAGTCGGTTCTTCTCGACACCGACGTGGTCACGCGGCCGCCGGCAGCGAGGATGCGCTCCGTTGCCTGCTCGCGCGTCAGCGTCGGCAGCGTCCCCGTCAGCACGAGCGTCTTGCCGTTCAGCGGGCCCTCGCCGGGCGGCGGACCCTCCTCCTCCAGCCGCAGGCCGAGCGAGCGCAGGTCCTCAATCAGGACTCTCATCGACTCGTCCTGAAGCTGATCGTGGATCTGCTGCCCCACGATCGGCCCGATCCCGGGCGTGTCGGCGATCTGCTCGGCGCTCGCGGCCATCAGCGCCTCGACCGCACGGAAGCGCTGCGCGATGTTGCGGCCCGTGATCGCCCCGATCCCCTCGATCCCGATCGCGAACAGCACGCGCCCGAACGGCCGCTCCTTCGAGGCCGCGATCGCGGCGACCGCGTTGCGCGCGGAGATCTCGCCGAAGCGATCGAGCGCGACGAGCTGCTCCTCGGTGAGGCGGTAGAAGTCGGCCGCCGTTCTCACCAGCCCGTGCTCCATCAGCGCGGTCACCTGCTTCTCGCCGATGCCGTCGATGTCCATCGCCCCGCGCGAGACGAAGTGCGTCAGCAGCTGCCAGCGGCGTCCCGGGCAGGCGACGTTCGGGCAGCGCGTGAAGACGCCCTCATCCTGCACGGTCGGCGTGCTGCAGATCGGGCAACTGTCCGGCGGCACGGGCGCCGGGCCGCGATCCTCGCGCTCGACCACGTGCGGCGCGGGCGAGATCACCTGCGGGATCACGTCGCCGGCGCGCAGCACGATCACGTCGTCGTTGGGGCGCACGTCCTTGCGCGCGAGGTCCTCCTCGTTGTGCAGCGTCGCCTGCTTGACCGTCACGCCGCCGACGTGCACCGGCTCCAGCTCGGCGTACGGGTGCAGCGTGCCGAACTTGCCAACGCTCCACTGCACAGCGAGCAGTCTCGTTACCGCGGTCGTCGGCGGGAACTTCCACGCGATCGCCCAGCGCGGGTCGCGTCCCACGACGCCGAGTCGCCGCTGCAGCTCGTAGTCGTCGACCTTCACGACGACGCCGTCGATCTCGAACGCGAGCGCCCCACGCCGCTGCTCCCACTCGCGGCAGCGCACGACGACCTCCTCCGCGGTCGTGAGCCGCGCGACGTCGGGGTTGACGCGGAAGCCGTGCTCGCGCAGCCACTCGAGGCTCTCCCAGTGGCCCGCGAACGCGATCCCCTCCATCACGCCGACGCCGTAGGCCCACATCGACAGCGGCCGCTCGGCCGACTGTCTCGGGTCGAGCTGGCGGATCGCCCCGGCGGCCGAGTTGCGCGGGTTCATGAAGGTCGAGAGCCCGGCCTCGGCGCGCTTGAGGTTGACCTGCTCGAAGTCGGCGAGCGAGATGTAGATCTCGCCGCGCACCTCCAGCAGCTTCGGCGCGCCCTCGACGCGCAGCGGGATCGCGCCAACCGTGCGCAGGTTGTGCGTCACGTCCTCGCCGATCTCGCCGTTGCCGCGCGTCGCGCCGCGCACGAGCACGCCGTCCTCGTACAGCAGCGAGATCGCGAGGCCGTCGACCTTCGGCTCGACGACGTACTCGAACTGAGGGTCCTCGATGCCCTCGCGCGCCAGGTGCCCGCGCATGCGCTCGACCCAGCCGGTCAGCTCCTCCTCGCTGCGCGCGTTCGCGAGCGACAGCATCGGCTGCAGGTGCCTGACCTTCTCCAGCGCCGAGACAGGCTCGCCGCCGACACGCTGGGTCGGCGAGTCGGGCGTCAGCAGCTCCGGATGCGCCGCCTCGATCGCGCGCAGCTCGTCGAGCAGCGCGTCGTATCTGTCGTCGCCGATCTCCGGATCGTCGAGCACGTAGTAGCGGTGGCCGTGGTAAGCCAGCTGTCTGCGCAGCTCGGCCGCCCGCGCGGCCGGATCCGCAGCCGTGCCGCTCCTCCCGCCGCCCGCTCTGCGTCTGCCGCCGCTCACTCCAACTCGCGCGCGGCCGGCGTGATCAGCCGCGCGAGGTCGTGCTGCTCCAGCGCCCCGATCCCGTCGCGGTGGGTGAGGTCGAAGTGGATCGGCGTGACGGCGATCCGCCCCGCGGCGACCGCGGCGATGTCGGTGCCGGCCTCGTCGTCGAGGTGCTGCGGGTCGCCGTAGATGCGGAACAGCCGGCGGTTCGGGTGCTCCTCGTCCTGCAGTTCGAGCACGTCGTTGTAGAAGCGCTTGCCGAGGTGCGTGACCTCGACGCTCTCAGGCTCGTGGCCGGGAACGTTGACGTTGAGCAGCGTGCCGGCCGCCAGCGGAACCTCGTCGAGCTCGGCCACCAGGCGCGCCGTGAACGTCGCCCCAAGCTCGAAGTCGAACGCCGCGCCGAGGCGGAAGTCGAGCTCGCGCGCGCGCGACTGCTGCGAGACGGCGATCCCGGGCAGGCCGAGCAGCAGTGCCTCGAACGCGGCCGCGACCGTGCCCGAGTAGGTGATGTCGTCGCCGAGGTTGAGCCCATGGTTGATGCCCGACACCACGAGCTGCGGCTTGAAGCCGTCGATCAGCCCCAACTGCGTGAGCCGCACGCAGTCGACCGGGGTCCCGTCGGTCGCGAAGCCGTGCGTACCGTCCTCGAAGTCGACCTGCTCGACCCACAGCGGCCGCCGCGTCGTGATCGAGCGCGCGGTCGCCGAGCGGTTGCCGTCCGGCGCGACGACGGCCAGCTCGATCCCGTCGACCTCCAGCAGCGCGCGCCGCAGCGCCTGGAGGCCCGCGGCCTCGATCCCGTCGTCGTTCGTCAGCAGGACCCGCATCGCCCTCGGATGGTAGAGGGCGGGTCGCCGGACAGGACCGTCCGGCCGTCGTAGCCGACGCCGACCAGATGGAGCCCGTGCGGCGGCGCGGTCCTGCCGGCGTGCTCGCGTGGCGCGCCGTCGAGCAGCACGGCGAAGTCCTCGAGCGAGCGCCGCCCGGCGGCCACCTCCAGCATCGTCCCCACCAGCACGCGGTTCATGCTGCGCATGAACGCGTCGGCCTCGACCCAGAAGGCCAGCACGTCGCCGCCCGTCCCGCGCTCCGTCGCCCAGACGGCGG
The DNA here is from genome assembly GCA_035318525.1 of Conexibacter sp. Lineage (GTDB taxonomy): Bacteria > Actinomycetota > Thermoleophilia > Solirubrobacterales > Solirubrobacteraceae > Conexibacter. Next base: position 1,511 of record DATHEP010000562.1, on the reverse strand, counting down.
AGCGGACCTCGCGCTCGAAGCGCACGTGGTCGGTCTCGGTCGGCGTGAAGGCGGTGAAGTCGTGCGTGCCGGCGAGCGCGGCCGCACACGCGTCGAGCGCGTCACGGTCGAGCGGGTACGGCACGTGCAGAGCATGCCCGCGCTCGAACACGCTGCGCGTGCGGCGCAGCAGCACCCGGTAGCAGTAGGCACGGCTCGTCGCGTCGTGACGCGCGCTGAAGCCCGGCGCGACGGTCTCGCTCGCGAGCACCGCGACGTCGTCCGGCAGCAGGGCGTTGAGCTGGTGCGGCGTCGCCGGCGGGCCGTTGTAACTGGCAACCTGAGCCCACGCGTGGACACCGGCGTCGGTGCGGCCGGCGACCGTCAGCCGGACAGCCTCGCGTCGCAGGATGACCGCGAGCGCGCGCTCCAGCTCCTCCTGCACGCTGCGCCGACCGGGCTGACGTGCCCAGCCGGCGAAGTCACGGCCGTCGTACTCGAGCGTGAGCTTCGTCGCTCCGCTCATGGCGGCGCGGCGCTAGACCAGCTCGAGGAAGACCATCTCGGTCGCGTCGGAGCGACGCGGGCCGAGCTTGAGGATCCTCGTATATCCGCCTGGCCGCTCCGCATACCGCGGCGCGATCTCCTCGAACAGCTTGTAGACGGAGAACTTGTCCTGCCCGAGCGCCGACAGCGCCTGTCGGCGCGCGTGCAGGTCGCCCCGCTTCGCGAGCGTGATCAGCTTCTCCAGCTCGGGCTTGACGGCCTTCGCCTTGGTCTCACTGGTTCTGATCCGCTCGTGCTCGATGACCTCCTTGCAGAGGTTCGCGAGCAGCGCCTTGCGATGCGAGGCGCTGCGTGAGAGCTGGTAGCGGTTCCGCTGGTGGCGCATGAGCGTGGAAGAGGGTACCGGGTCGTCAGTCCTGCCGCAGGGACAAGCCGCGGCCCTCGAGCGTCTCGATGACCTCGTCGATCGACTTCTTGCCGAAGTTCGGGATCGCGTTCAGCTCGTTCTCGGTCTTCGAGATCAGGTCGCCGACGGTCTGGATGCCCGCGCGCTTGAGGCAGTTGTACGAGCGCACGCCGAGCTCCAGCTCCTCGATCAGGATGTCGTCCATCGCGTTCGCGGGACGCCCGCCCGGCTGACCCGTCGCGCCGGCACCCGCCGGCCCGCCGACGAGGCCCGGCTCGAGCGCGCCGAGGCCGCCCGTGTCGCGCAGCTCGACGACGCGGTCGGCGTCGGTGAAGATCGCCAGCTGCGAGATCAGGATCTCGGCCGCCTCGCGCAGCGCGGCGTGCGGGTCGATCGAGCCGTCCGTCTCGATGTCGAGCGTCAGCTTGTCGAAGTCCGTCTTCTGCCCGACGCGCGCCTGTTCGACCGCGTAGGCGACGCGCCGAACCGGCGAGAAGATCGAGTCGATCGGGATCACGCCGATCGGCTGGTCGGCGGACTTGTTCTCCTCCGCCGGGCGGTAGCCGCGGCCGCGGCCGATCGTCAGGTAGACCTCGAGCTTCGTTCTTCTCTCGAGCGT
>DATHEP010000561.1:0-2196 GCA_035318525.1 Conexibacter sp. | reverse complement strand
GACCCTGCCGAGAGCAAGCGCCAGGCGGCGATCGCCTACGTCCAGTACGGGATCGACCTCGCCGCCGCGCGCGCGGGCGGGACGCAGTTCGCGGCCGACGGCGGCTGGCGCCAGGGACGCAAGCTGGTGCTGACGCTCAGCGCCGAGCTGCTCGACGACGACGCGATGCGCGCGCTCGTGCGCGACGCGCCGTACAACACGTACGCCGAGGACGGGCAGCTCTACCGCAGCCCGGTCCATGGCCGGGTGCTGTGGGGCGCGCCGTGCGACGCCGCCCGCTACTGGCACGCGCAGCGTCAGGCGAGCACCGGCGACTGCCGCGATCCCTACGGGTACATCGACGGCGGCACCCCCGGCCTGCTCGATGGTGAAGCCGGCTATCAGTTCTGCTGCACGACGGGCAACTTCGTCCAGACCGCGGTCGCACTGCACGTGATGCCCCAGCTGCAATGCACCTGGAGCAACGACGACCTCCTCGAGTACGCCGATCGCTGGATGACGTTTGGGGCGTGGACGCGCGAGGACCCCTACGCACCGCTCGGCGACGGAGCGCTCGACACCGATCCGAGCGACGGCATCGGTCGACACCCGGCGCGGCACGGAACGGGGCGCGGGTCGAGCTGGGCCGGCACCGGCTTCGGCGCGGCGATGTGGGACGCCTATCGCCCCGGCGCCGGTCCGCCCGGCTGCTCTGCGCTGACGGCGTTCGCGCCCGGGCTGCCGTAGCGCGCGCCATGCGAGCCGACCTCGGTGCAGTCCGCGACCAGCAGTCGCAGGCCGAGGTCGAGCTCGTCACACAGCGGAGCCTCGCTCACCGCACGAACTCCCAGCCGTGACGCACGGCAGACGCGAGCGCGGCCGGCAGGTCGGCCTCGGCGCCTGCGCTCGCCGCTCCGGCTTCGCGGAAGAACGCCTCCATCCCGGCCGGGCTGAACAGCACGATCCGCCGGCCGCTCGTCGCCCCGACGTTCGCACCCGCATGCACGACACCGCGTGGGACGTGGATCGACTCGCCGGCGCGCAGCAGGGTGCGCGTCCCGGCCACCTCCATCGCGAACTCGCCCGCGACGACGTGGATCGTCTCGGCCGCGTCGCGGTGCCGGTGGGGCGGGAGCGACCAGCCGGCGGGCGGCTCGTCGACCAGCAGGCAGAAGGCGCCGCCGGTGTCGGCGCCGTCGAGCTGGATCTCCGTGCGGACGCCGCCGGGCATCCACACGACCTCGGGCTCGAACGCCTCGCGCGCCATCGGCCTACGTTCCCATACGATGGCCGTATGAGCGTCGTCAAGATCAATGCCATCACCGTCCCGCGCGACCGGTTCGACGAGTTCGCGCGTCGCTTCGCGGCGCGTGCGGGGAAGGTCGAGGCCCAGCCGGGCTTCGAGGCCTTCGAGCTGCTGCGCCCCAACGACGAGCGCGAGGTCTGCCTCGTCGTCACCCGCTGGCGCTCGGAGGAGGACTTCCGCGCGTGGGTCGCGGGCCCGGACTTCGCGGCCGGCCACGCGCAGCACCGCACCGAGGGACCGGTCGGTCCGCACAGCGAGCTGTGGTCGTTCGACGTGCTGGAGCGGCAGGGGCCGGTGCCCGGCTGAGCGCCTAACCGCGCTCGCGCGGGGTCAGGTCCATCTCGTCGCTCGCGTACGTGACGCCGACCGGCTCGATCACGACCTGTCGCGGGCCGTCCTCCACAACGCCCGCGACCAGCGCCTCGTAGCCGAGCTCGCTCGCGATCCGCGCGACGTCCGCACCGCTTCCGGCCGCCGTGTAGACGGCGAAGCCGCTGCCCATGTTGAGCGTGCGGTAGGCCTCCTCGTCTGCCATGCCGGCGCGGTCGGCGAGGAAGCGCAGCACCTCCGGCACCGGCGGCAGGGCCACGATGCGATACGTCAGATGGCGGCTCGGCCGCATCAGCTTCAGCAGGCCGTGGCCGGTGATGTGGCTGAGGTAGCTGACGGGGACCTGCGCCTCGAGCAAGCCGGCGATCAGGCGCACGTAGACGACCGAGGGATCGAGCAGCGCCTCACCGAAGCCGCGACCGCTCGGAAGCGCGGTCGCGTACCCGTCGGGCAGCTGCTGCGCGAGCAGCCGCGCGAGCGAGGAGCCGTTCGCGTGCAGTCCGCTGCTGGCGACCAGGACGATCTCGTCGCCGGGCGCGAGCGCGTCGCCCAGGACCGCAGAGCGGCCCTCCGGCACGACT
>DATHEP010000560.1:0-2920 GCA_035318525.1 Conexibacter sp. | reverse complement strand
GGTCTGATTGCGGGCGACGTCGAGCGCCTCGCTCGCGAAGCCGCTCGTCGAGCGCGCGACGATCGTGCCGAGCTCGGTCTCCTCGACGACGGCCTCGATGTCGACGCGCTGGACGATCGCGTTGACGTCGATCCGATCCGCGATCGCGTCCACGTCGACGCGCGCGATCAGCGCGTCCAGGTCGACGCGCTCCAGCAGCGCCGCCACGTCGGTCCTGCGCAGGAGCGCATCGACGTCGATGCGCTGCACGACATCGTCGACATCGAGCGACCGCACGATCGCCGGCACGACGACCTCCAGCAGCCGCTGCGCCTCGGCGCCGGCGCGCGCGGTCGCCCGCCGGCGCGCGCGGGCGCCGTCGTCCTCCAGCGGGCGCACCGCCGCGGACAGCAGCCCGCCCGCGAGCCCGGCGCCCGGCAACGAGCCCGCGACCCTGCCGGCGGCGACGGCCACGTCGCGACCGGCGGTCCCGAGTCGCAGCGTCGCGCGCATCGCCAGCGATCCCGCCCCGAGCGCGACGTCAACCGCCGTCACCAGCTCGCGCGGGAGCTGGCGCCCGCTGGTCAGCGGCACGAGGTCCGTCCCGGGGGATCCGTGGGACGAGTCGTCCATCGACGCACCGAATCTACCGCGCATGGCGGCCTGCTGGGATGATCGGGTCATGAACGACGGTCCTGGGGACCCCGTCCGGATCGACCGGTGGCTGTGGGCGGCGCGGCTCGCGAAGACGCGGCCGCTCGCCGCCGAGGCGGCCAAGGGCGGGCACGTCGCGGTCAACGGGCGGCGCGTGCCGCCCGGCCGCAAGGTGGGGGTGGGGGACCGCGTCGAGCTGTCGCTCGGGGACGTTTCGCGCACCGTCATCGTGCGCGGCACCGCGGAGCGGCGCGGGCCCGCGAGCGTCGCCGTGCAGCTCTACGAGGAGACGCCGGAGAGCGTCGCGGAGCGCGAGCGGCTCGCCGAGCAGCGGCGCCTCGCCGCGGCGCCGGGCGGGCCGGTCGGCCGCGGCGGGCCGCGCCCGACGAAGCGCGACCGCCGCCGGCTCGAAGCCGAGGCGGCCGCGCGTCGGGGACGCGGCGGCTAAGTCGTCGTCGCGGGGCGGCCGCGCGCGCCGTATGCCGCGAGGCCGTAGATGATGAGCACGTCGATCGCGAAGATCGCGAGCGACCAGAACGGATACGCCGGAAGCGCCAGCAGGGCGCCGATCGCGCTCAAGCTCGCGGCGAAGATCCCGAAGACGGCGCCGAATGCGCCGCCGCGCCAGATCGAGAACGCGGCGAGCACCTGGATCACGCCGAGGATCAGCGTGATCCAGCCCCAGGTGTTGAGGGAGCTGAAGATGAAGCGCTCGTCCTCGACGAAGAAGGTCGAGTTGTCGATCGCGGCAATCCCCCAGATGACGTTCAGGATCCCTGCGATCAGGATCATGATCCCCGCGAAGAGGATCCAGCCACTTCCCTGCTGCACGTCGTTCATGGGTACTCCTCCTTGTGGTTCGACGCGAGCCTACGCGCCGCGTGGAGCCGGGCGCAAGCGTGGCGCGGGGGCGTTCGCTTGGCGTCTCGCCCGCGGGGGAGCCCATGAAGGCGGGTCCTCGGGTGCGCGCGCTGCCTGCGCGGCGGCCAGGCGCTGCAGCAGGTCGTCGCGCGTCCGCTCCAGCTCCGCGGTGGTCGGGAGCCGCGGGCCGGCTGCGCTCGCGGTGCGGGAGGGCCTCGGTCGCGCGCCTGCGGGAGGTGCGGCCTGACGGGCGGTCAGCTCGGCCAGCGCCTGCTCGAGCGCGGCGATCTGCGCGCGCAGGCGCCGGCGCTCGGTGACCGTGCCGCTCGGCGCAGCCGGCACGTCTCCGCCGACGTAGAGCGCGGCGGCGACCGCGCGCGGGTCGACGCCCGCGACCCGCGCGGCGTGCGCGGCGTCGGCCGCGAGTTGCGCGAGCGCGCGGCGCTCGCCGCCGCTGCCGGTGACGAACGTCCCGCTTCCGTGCCGGGTCGCGACGAGGCCGTCCTGCTCGAGCCGCTGGTAGACCGCGCGGACCGTGTTGGCGTTGACCCCGACCGCCTGCGCGAGGCGCTGCAGCCCGGGCAGCCGCTCGCCCGCGGCCAGCGTCCCGCCCTCGATGCGAGCGCGCAACGCCCACGCGAGCTGCACGCCGAGCGGGACGTCCCCGTCGCGGTCCAACCGTATGTCGAGCGGCTCGCCGCCGACCGTGCCCATGGTCGTACGGTAGCGCCGCGCCGAGGCATTTTGACACTGTGCTAGCAGACTAGTACTGTCGCACGCGTGCCAGGGGTCCGTGTCGACCGCGTCGTCTTGCCCGCGAGGAACGTCCTCGAGCAGGCCGGAGACATGATGATCCTGACGGGCAAGACGATCGTCTCGGCGATCCGCCCGCCGTACCCCTACGGCGGCGAGTTCATCGCGCAGTTCCTGTTCGTGCTCAAGCTCTGCTGGTTCCCGCTGATGGTGTCGATCTTCGCCGTCGGCTATGCGGTGCCGGGGATGCAGGCGGCGAACTTCCTCGTCCTGTTCGGCGCGCTCGACCGCATGGGCGGCTTCTTCGTGCTCGCCTCGATTCGCGAGCTGGGCCCGTTCGTCACCGCGATCGTCGTGGCCGGCGGCGCCGGCACGGCGATCACGGCGGACCTCGGCGCGCGCAAGATCCGCGAGGAGCTCGACGCGCTGCAGGTGCTTGGCGTCGACCCGGTCAAGAACCTCGTCGTGCCGCGCTTCCTCGCGCTGATGCTCGCGACTGGGCTGTTCGACGTCTACGCGCTGCTCTGCGGGATCTTCGGCGGCGCGGCGGCGACGCTCGCCAACGGCGCGCCGCTCGGTCCCTTCTGGGCGACCTTCTTCTGGAACGCGTCGACGACGGACCTGTGGGGCTCGGTGGTGAAGTGCACGATCTTCGGCGCGATCATCGCGATCG
>DATHEP010000559.1:0-3420 GCA_035318525.1 Conexibacter sp. | reverse complement strand
TGAAGCCGAGCCGCGAGCCGTCGGCCGCGTAGACGGTCGAGACGGCGCCCTGCGGCTTCGCGCGCAGCTCGGTGATGTCGGGCGTGTCCTGGACGACGCCAGCGACCCAGCCGGCGAACGCCACGCCGCCCGCGACGGCGCCGGTGATGATCAGGATCGCGAGGACGACTCCGGCTCGCCGGAGGGGGCGGCTGCGTCGGCGCCGACGCTTCTGTCGCTCTCGACGGCTCACAGGGCTTGGGACGGGAGCGCCGGAACTGCCACGCCGGCGCGAAGGGAAGGATCAGTGTAGCTGTGAGCTGGTTTCGGCCTGACGGGAGCGGGTCCTGCCGGCGCGGCGGCACGCCGAGAGCGCGCGCGTGCGTGTGCGCGGTGCGAGTCCGTTCGGGCGGGGGCGCCTACGCCAGCTCGCGTCAGGCGCCGTTCAGCAGCCCGGCGCCGCGCAGCGCGCGCAGCGCGTCCCCACGCAGCCGCGACTCCTGCGCGTCGCGCTCGCCGGGCGCGACGGCGCCGCGAGCGACCGTGTAGCGCACGCCGTCGGCCGCGACCTCGGCGATGCGCGCGACGGGCGGCGGGTCGAGCGTCGCGAGCGCGGCGAGCGCGTGGTCCGCGTCGGCCGCCGGCGGTAGCCACAGCTCGACCTCCACCGCGACGGTCGGCTCGACGATCGTGTCGTTGTGGAGGATCCCCGCCGCCAGCCGCTCGTTCGGGACGAACAGGCGGCCGCCGTCGCTGCCGCGCACGACCGTGTAGTTGAGGCGCACGTCCTCGACGGTGCCGCTCGCCTCCTCGATCGTCACGCGGTCGCCGATCCGTAGCGGCTGCGTGATCGTGAGCATCACGCCGGCGATCAGGTTCGCGAGCGTCTGTCGCGCGGCGAAGCCGACGATCGCCGCGAGCAGCGCACCGGAGGCGAGCAGGCCCGCCGCCAGCCGGCTCAGCCCGCCGAACTGCGACAGCGCCAGCAGCAGGCCGACGACGACGATCGTCAGCGTGATCAGCCGCCGCATGAAGCGCAGGCGCGTGTCGATCACCGGCGTCAGCTCGTCGCGCACGACGGCGGTGGCGAGCTGATGTCCGCGGTGCAGCAGCGCGCGGTCGACGACGATCGCGGCGACGATCGTCACCACAACCGTCAGCAGGGCGACAAGCTCGCTCTCGTGCGATTGCAGGAAGGTCGCCGCGAGCGTGGGAACATCGTCGCCGAGCATGGAGCGCGAGCGTACCGTCAGCCGCGGCAGCGACCTCGCATGGCGTGACGCGTGGGGGGCGCTGTGGACCTCGCGCCTCGTCGTGTGGGCGGCGGGGCTGCTCGGCGTGCTGTGGCTCGGCCGCGCACCCGGCACCGCGTCGTTCGACCCGTCGCGGCTGACGACGCCCTACAGCGCGTTCGGCGACCTGCTCGTCGGGCCGGCCGCGCGCTGGGACGCCGTCTGGTACCTGACGATCGCGCACGACGGCTACGGCACCGCGAGCAACCATCCGCAGGCCGCCTTCTATCCGCTGTACCCGCTGCTGATGCGGGTGCTCGGGTGGCTCGTCGGCTCGCCGCTGCTGGCGGGGATCCTCGTGTCGTTGGCCTGCTTCATGGGCGCGCTCGTGCTGCTGCACCGGCTGACGGCGCTCGAGCTCGGCGAGCGCGACGCGCGCGGCGCCGTGCTGCTGGTCGCGTTCTTCCCGACCGCGCTGTTCTTCTCCGCCGTCTACTCCGAGTCGCTCTTCCTGCTCGTGTCGGTGGGAGCGTTCCTGGCCGCGCGGCGCGGGCGCTGGGCGTTGGCGGGCCTGCTCGGCGGGCTGGCCGCGCTGACGCGCAACAGCGGCGTGCTGCTGCTCGTGCCGCTGCTGGTGCTGTTCCTCTACGGCCCGCGCGCGGACCGCATCGCAACGACTCCGCTCCCGGCGGCGCGTGGCGTGTGGGCACGCCTGCGGCCACGGCACCCGCTCGCGCCGCAGTTGCTGTGGCTCGCGCTCGTGCCGGCCGGGCTCGCGCTGTGGCTCGCCTGGTGCTGGATCGCGCTCGACAACCCGTTCGCGCCCTACGAGGCGCAGGCGCTGTGGCTGCGCCACCTCGAGCCGCTCGGCGCGCTCGTGCGCGGGCTCGAGGCGGCGTGGCTCGGCCTGCGCCAGCTGGTCCACGGCTCGCCCGAGCCGCGCTACTTCACGGAGAACGGGGGCGACCCGTTCGAGGTCGCCGGGCAGAGCCTGATGCTGCTCGGCTTCCTCGCCTTCGCGCTGCTCGCACTCGCCGGCGTGCTGCGACGGCTGCCGTTCGCGTACGGCGCCTATGCCGGCGTCGCGCTCCTGATGACGCTCTCGTACCCGGTCGACGCGCAACCGCTGATCTCCCTGCCACGCTACCTCGTCGTGCTGTTCCCGCTGCAGATGTGGTTGGCGCGCTGGGCCGGCGAGCGCGGCGGGATCGAGCGCGCGGTCGGCGTGAGCGCAGCGCTGCTCGGGCTGTTCGCGGCCGCGTTCGCGCACTGGAGCTTCGTCGCATGAGGCGCGCGCTGCTGCTCGACGCGCTCGGGACGCTCGTGGAGCTCGAGCCGCCGGTTGCGCCGCTGCAGCGGGAGCTGCGCGAGCGCTTCGGCCTGGAGGTCGGGGAGGACGACGCGAGACGCGCGCTGCGCGCCGAGATCTCCTTCTACCGCGCGCACCACGACGAGGCGTGCGACGCGGCGTCGCTGGCGGACCTGCGCGCGCGCTCCGCCGCGGCGCTGCGCGACGCGTTGCCGCCGGCGGCCTCGGAGCTGCCGCTCGGCCCGCTGACCGAGGCGCTGCTGGCGGCGCTGCGCTTTCGGCCGTATCCCGAGGTGCCGGAGGTGCTGCGCGCAGCGCGTGCGGCGGGCGCGCGGCTCGTCGTCGTCAGCAACTGGGACGTCTCGCTGCACGCGGTGCTGGAGGAGACGCGGCTGGCGCCGCTCGTGGACGGCGTCGTCACGTCGGCCGAGCTCGGCAGCGCGAAGCCGGATCCCGCGATCCTCCTGCGCGGCCTCGCGCTCGCCGACGTCGCCGCCGAGGAGGCGGTACACGTCGGTGACAGCGTCGAGCACGACGTCGCGGGCGCGCTGGCGGCGGGGATCGAGCCGCTGCTCGTCGTGCGCACGGCCGAGACGGCGCGCGGCCTGCCCGCGCCCGACGGCTCCGTCGCACCGCCTCCGGGCGTGCGCGCGATCGCGACGCTGCGGCCGCTGGTCGAGCTTGTGCATGCGTGGCGGTCCTGCGGCGGTGCGCCCAACGGGTCGGCCTCGTAACCTGCGGTCGATGAGCGACGTCCCGTCCTACGGCTCGTGGCTGCCCCCCGTCGTGGAGCCGGATGGGAACCTGCCTGTCCCGTCGTCCGCGCCGCTCGGCAGCGGCGACGAGCAGCGCTGGTCGCCGTGGAGCGCGCCGGTCGCGCTCATCTCTGCGTTCGCGATC
>DATHEP010000558.1:0-7449 GCA_035318525.1 Conexibacter sp. | reverse complement strand
TACATGGTGCTTGCGGCCATCATCGCGGCGATCGGGATCATCCTCGACTCGGAGATTCTGGTCGTCGGCGCGATGGTCGTCGGGCCCGAGTTCGGCCCGATCGCCGCCGTCGCGGTGGCGCTCGTGCAGCGCCGCGGAGCGCTCGCGCGGCGCTCGCTCGTGGCCCTGCTCGTCGGCTTCCTCGTGGCCGTCGTCGCGGCCTACGTCGGCACGGAGGCGATCCTCGCGCTCGGGCTCGTCGACAGCGGCAGCCACTCGGGCGACGTGCGCCCCTTCACCGGCTTCATCTCGCACCCGAACGCGATCTCGTTCCTGATCGCCTACCTCGCCGGCACGGCCGGGATCCTGTCGCTCACGACGAGCAAGTCGTCGGTGCTGATCGGCGTGCTGATCTCCGTCACGACGATCCCGGCGGCGTCCAACGTCGCCGTCGCGGCGGCCGAGTCGGACTGGGCCGAGTGCGGCGAGGCCGCCGCGCAACTCGGCCTCAACCTCGCGGCGCTGCTGATCGCCGGTCTCGTCACGCTCGGCGTCCAGCGAAGCGCGTTCGCGGCCCGCGGGCGCCGGCGGCGCGCGGACGCGACCGAGCCGTCCTGACCTGCGGTCGCGGGGCGACCTCAGGACAGGACGGCGCACGACTCCGGAGCTGCCGCGTGCTCCGATCACGCGGGGTAGGCTCGCCCGATGGGGCCCACGCTCTCGCCGCGCCAGCGCCGCTCGCTCGAGGCGATCTGCGACACGTTCTGCCCGTCGGCGGACGAGGGGCTGCCGAGCGCGACTGAGCTGGGCGTGCCGGACGCCGTGCTCGGCTTCCTCGCCCGCGACCCCCGCATCGCTCCGACGCGCGACCTGAAGCGCCTGCTCGACGTGTGGGACACGGCCGTGCTCACGGCGCTCGGCGGGGGCGGCCTCACGCGCTTCAGCGCGCTGCCGCGCGCGCAGCGCGAGCAGGTGCTGCTCAGATGGTGCGACAGCCGCCTGACGCAGCGTCGCGCCGCCTTCCACGGGCTCAAGAGAGCGGCGCTGACGGCCTACTACGGCCTGCCCGGCCCGGACGGCGGGAGGAACCCGGCGCTGGAGGCGATGGACTACCCGGGGGCGCCGGGCAAGCCCGAGAACGCGCCGGCGAAGGCGCTCACGCCGCTGCCGATCATGGAGAGCACGACGCTCGACTGCGACGTCTGCATCGTCGGCTCGGGCGCGGGCGGCGGCGTGGCCGCTGCGGTGCTGAGCGCGGCCGGGCTCGACGTGGTCGTGCTGGAGCGCGGCGGCTACTACGACGACGAGGACTTCGACGGCGGCGAGCTGTCGGCGTTCGCCGACATGTACTCCGGCTCGCCCGCCGCCACCGACGACGGCTCGGTCGCGCTCGTCGCCGGGGCGTGCCTCGGCGGCGGCACCGTCGTCAACTACTCGACCTCGTTCCGCACGCCTGACGACGTGCGCGCCGAGTGGGCTTCGCACGGCGTCCCGGCGTTCGCATCCGCTGACTTCAGCGCGAGCCTCGACGCCGTCTGCGAGCGGCTGAGCGTCAGCCAGGAGCACAACGAGCCGTCGCTGCGCGAGCAGAAGCTGCGCGACGCCTGCATCGCGCTCGGCTGGCATCTCGACGCGATGCCGCGCAACGTCACGAGCGCCTGCGACCAGGGCAGAGACTGCGGCTACTGCGGCTTCGGCTGCCGACGTGGCGCGAAGCAGTCGACGACGAAGACGTGGCTGCGCGACGCGCAGGCGAAGGAGGCGCGGATCGTCGTCGGCGTGGACGTGAAGCGCGTGATCGTGGAGGGCGGCGCCGCGCGCGGCGTCAGCGCCGTCACCGACGCCGGCCATCGCCTCACCGTCCGCTCGCGCGCGGTCGTCGCCGCCTGCGGTGCGATCCACACGCCCGCGCTGCTGAAGCGCTCCGGGTTGACCAATCCGAACGTCGGCAGATACCTGCGCGTGCACCCCGTGACCGCCGTGTGGGGCATCTACGACGACGAGATCCGGCCCTGGGAAGGGACGATGCAGGCGCTCTACTCCGACCAGCATCGCGACCTCGACGGCGGCTACGGCCTCAAGTACGAGACGGCCGCCGGTCATCCCGCGCTCGGCGTCGGATACATGCCGTGGCGGAGCGCTCGCGCACACCAGGAGCTGATGCAGGCGCTGTCGCACGTCAACGTGTTCGGGATCCTGCTGCGCGACCGCGACGGCGGCGAGGTGCGCGTCGATCGTGACGGCGAGCCGGTCGTCCGGTACCGCCTCTCGGACTACGACGCGCGCCACCTGCGCGTCGGCATCGAGGGCGCCGCCGAGCTGCACGAGGCCGCGGGTGCGGAGCGGATCTTCAGCTCGCACAGCGACTGGGTCGCTTACGAGCCGGGACGCCAGGGCGCGGGCGGGCGGGCGCAGTTCATGCGCGACGCCGACGCCTGCGGCTACGGACCCGGGCAGATCCAGCTCGGCTCCTTCCACCTGATGGGCTCCGCGCGGATGGGCGGCTCGCCGACGACGTCCGCCTGCGACCCGAACGCGCAGACGTGGGACGTGCGCGACCTCTACGTGCTGGACGGCTCGGCCTTCCCGACCTCCTCGGGCGTCAACCCGCAGATCTCGATCCAGTCGATCGCCCACATGGCCGCACGCGGACTTGCGGCGCGCCTCTCCTAGCCTGGAACCCTAGGAGCACGGTTCGCGCGCGCACGTTTGACGACCGGGCAGGTCATCGGTCTGGTATGCAGAGGCGGTGAAGTCGGCAGAGGTGCTCGTCGTGGAGGACGAGGTCGACGTGCGCCGCCTCGTGCGGGTCCTGCTGGAGCGGGCGGGACACACGGTCGTCGAGGCAGCCAACGGGCTCGAGGCGCTGCGATGCCTCGACGAGCTGCGCCCGGACCTCGTCGTGCTCGACGTCGCGATGCCGGAGCTCGACGGCTGGCAGACGCTCGAGCGGATCCGCGATGTCAGCGACGTGCCGGTGCTGATGCTGACGGCGCGCGCGGGCGAGCTCGACAAGGTGCGCGGCCTGCGCGGCGGCGCCGACGACTACGTCACGAAGCCGTTCGGCCGTCAGGAGCTGCTCGCGCGGGTGGACGCGTTGCTGCGCCGCACGAGCGGCCCCCCGGAGGTGCGCCGCGCCTACGAGGACGCGGCGCTGCGGATCGACTACGTCAGCCGCGAGGTGATGGTGGACGGGCGGCCGGTGCAGCTGACGCCGCTGGAGTTCAAGCTGCTGTCGGCGTTCGTCCGCCACCCGAACGAGACGCTCAACCGCGCGCGCCTGCTGGAGCTCGTGTGGGGGGACGTCGAGGGCTTCGGCGGCGATCAGGTCAAGCTGTACGTCGGCTACCTGCGGCGCAAGCTCGGCTGGGGCCCGACGGACGGCGGCCCGCTCGAGACGGTGCGCGGGTTCGGCTATCGCTACCGGCCGCCGGAGGGGGCCGGCGGCTCGAAGCGGTCCGACGCGCCCAGCGCGCCGGACTGAACCGGGCGCCGCTCGTCGGCGTCGGGCGCGCGCAGCGGCAGCAGCACCGTGAAGGTCGTGCCGCGGCCGACCTCGCTGCGCACCATCACCGCGCCGCCGTGCGCCTCGGCGATCGCGCGCACGATCATCAGGCCGAGCCCGAGCCCCGGGACGGCCCGCTCGGCGACGTTGCGGGCGCGGTAGAAGCGGTCGTACAGGCGCGGAAGGTCCTCGGCGGGAATGCCGACGCCGGTGTCGACCACCTCGATCCGCGCGCGTCTGTCGTCGGCCGAGAGCCGCACGGACACGCGTCCGCCGGGGGGCGTGAACTTGAGCGCGTTCGAGACGAGGTTGTCGAGCACCTGGGCAAGTCGGTCGCGGTCGCCGACGCACGGCTCCAGCGGCGCCAGCTCGAGCTCGAGCACGATCCCCGCCGCCTCGGCGCGCGGACGCGCCAGGTCGACCGCGTCGCGCACGAGTTGGACGAGGTCGACCGAGCCGGGCTCGAGCAGCAATGGGGCGCCCTCCACCTGGGCGGCGAACAGCAGGTCGCCGACGAGCCGCACGAGCCGCCGGGCGTTGCGCTCGACGACCTCCAGATGGCGCTCGTGCTCCTGCGGCAGGCCGGGCGTGTCGTCGCTCAGCACGAGCTCGACGTAGCCGAGGATCGCCGTCAGCGGCGTGCGCAGCTCGTGCGAGACGAGCGCGAAGAAGTCCTGCTTGGCGCGCTCGGCCTCGCGCTCGCCGGTGATGTCGCGCAGCACGAGCAGCCGGCCGATCGCGCGGCCGCGGCCGTCGTGCACGGGCGCCGCGAAGCGCGCGAACGTGCGTCGCGTGCCCGGCAGCACGATCTCGTCGCGCTGCTCCGTGCCGCCGTCGCGACCGCCGTGCGATGCCGGCTCGTGCGCGTCGAGCGCGCTCGCGTGGGTCGCGAACGCGGCGCGCACCCCGCGCATCGGCGGGTTGTCGACGATCACCGCGCCGTCGCCGTCGAGCAGGGCGATCGCGTCCGGCGTGGTGTCGAGCATCGCGCGCACGATGCTGGCCCCCTCGCGCGCGGAGCGGACCGCCTCGATCAGCTCGGTGCGCTGCTGCGCCAGCTCGCGGTTCTGGCGTTCGAGCGCGACGCGGCTCTCCTCGAGCGACGCTGCCATCTGGTCGAACGTGCGCGCCAGCTCGCCGACCTCGCCGACGCCGGTGCGCTCGCCCACGCGTGCGCGCAGATCGCCGGCCGCGAGCTGCCGTGCGGCGTCGGCGACCCCGCGCAGCGGCGCCAGCAGCGCGCGGCGCACGTACGCGAGGAAGCAGACCGCGCACACGAGCGTCGCGACGACGCCGGTGATGCCGGCGATCCACGCGTTGCGCGTCAGCTCGCGCACGTCGTCGCGGTCGGCGTCGCGCGCGGCGCGGTGCGCGGTCACGAGCGCGGTCAGCCGGCGGTCGAGCGCGGCACTCCCGGCTGCGCCGCCGCGCGGCGTCGCCGAGAACGCGACGACCTCCGCGCCCGTCGCCGCCGCGCCCGGCGTGCCGGCCGCGCGCGCGTTGAGGACGAGCGCGTCGCCAGCGGCGTCCAGCGCCACCAGGTCCTCACGCGCGAGCGCGAGGCGCGCGTCGTTGGCGGCCATGACGACGCGCGACACCGTGCGCGCGTGACGGTCCGCGTCGCTCAGCGCGTCGAGCGTGCTGAGCAGGACGACGAAGACCCCGACGTGCAGTGCGACGAGCACGCCGATCGCGACACCGAGCCGCGTGCTGAGGCCACGCGTGCGACGCATGGACATGACACGGTACCCCGCGGCGCGGGCCGCTGTCGCGCTCCGCGGCCGGTCACGGCGTCACACGGCACGCGAGCGGTCCGTCTGCGAACCTGTCGCGCCGATGAGCGAGCCGCTCTCGTTTGACCCGATCGCCCAGGCGCACCATCAGTGGACTGACCGCTGGGGGGACGGGCCCGCGCGCCCGATGGCGGCGGTGACGTCGATCATGCGCGTGCAGCAGATCCTGCTCGCGCGCCTCGGCGAGCTGCTGCGCCCGTTCGGCTTGACGTTCCCACGCTACGAGACGCTGATGGTGCTCGTCTTCAGCCGCACGGGGGCGCTCCCCGTCGGCAAGATGGGCGAGCGGCTGCAGGTGCACCGGACGAGCATGACCCACATGGCCGATCGCTTGGAGGAGGCGGGCCTGGTGACGCGCGTCGCGCACGCGGAGGACCGCCGCTCGACGCTGATCGAGATCACCGCGGCGGGCCGCGACCTCGCGCTGCGCGCGACCGCCGTCCTCAACGAGGCCGGCTTCGCGATGGACCCGCTCGACGACGACGCGCTCGAGACGCTCACGCGGGTGCTGCAGGGGATCCGCCGCCACGAGGGCGACTTCGCCGAGCCCTCGGCGCCGGTGCGGTCCTAGAAGACCGGCGCCTCGGTGTAGCTGCCGAAGACGCGCTGCAGTGACTCGACGATCTCGCCCTCCGTCGCCTCCGCTCGTGCGGCCGTGAGCAGCGGCGGCATGAGGTTGGCGCCTTCGCGCGCGGCTGCGCTGCGGATCGTCTCGAGCGCCTGCTCGACCGTGGCGGTGTCGCGGCGTGCGCGGACCGCCTGCACGCGGGCGATCTGCTGGCGTTCGAGCGCGGGGTCGATTCTGAGGTACGGGGTCTCCCCGTCGCTGCCCTCGGTGAACGCGTTGACGCCGACGACGACGCGCCGACCTTCGTCGATGTCCGTCTGCAGCGTGTAGCTCGCGTCGGCGATCTCACGCTGCGGGTAGGAGCGCTTGACCGCCTCGACCATGCCGCCGAGCTCGTCGATCTTGGCGAAGTACTCGTACGCCTGCGCCTCCAGCTTGTCGGTCAGCGCCTCGACGAAGTAGCTGCCGCCCAAAGGGTCGATCGTGTTCGCGACGCCGGTCTCGTGAGCGATCACCTGTTGCGTGCGCAGGGCGATGCGGACCGCGTCCTCGGTCGGCAGCGCGAGCGCCTCGTCGTAGGAGTTCGTGTGCAGCGACTGCGTGCCGCCGAGCACGCCCGCGAGCGCCTCGATCGCGGTGCGGACGATGTTGTTGAGCGGCTGCTGCGCGGTCAGTGAGACGCCGGCGGTCTGCGTGTGGAAGCGCATCAGCCACGAGCGCGGGTTCTTCGCGCCGAATGTCTCCTTCAGCTCCCGCGCCCAGATGCGCCGCGCGGCACGGTACTTCGCGATCTCCTCGAAGAAGTCGATCTGCGCGTTGAAGAAGAACGACAGGCGCGGCGCGAAGTCGTCGACGTCGAGGCCGCGCGCGACCGCCTGCTCGACGTAGGTGAGGCCGTCCTTGAGCGTGAACGCCAGCTCCTGCGCGGCCGTCGCCCCGGCCTCGCGGATGTGGTACCCGGAGATCGACACCGGATGCCAGCGCGGCATGTCGGTCGAGCACCACTCGATCATGTCGCCGACGAGCCGCATCGCGGGGTCGATTGGGAAGCACCACTCCTTCTGCGCGATGTACTCCTTGAGGATGTCGGTCTGGATCGTGCCGCCGAGCTTGTCGGCGGGGACGGGCGTCGGCGCCCGCTCGGCCGCGACGACGTAGAAGGCGAGCATGATCGCCGCCGGCGCGTTGATCGTCATCGAGACGCTGACCTGCCCGAGGTCGATGCCCTGGAACAGCGTCTCCATGTCGTCGAGCGTGTCGATGGCCACGCCCTCGCGGCCGACCTCGCCCAGCGACCGCGGCGAGTCCGAGTCGTGGCCCATCAGCGACGGCATGTCGAACGCCGTCGACAGACCCGTCTGCCCGTGGTCGAGCAGGTAGCGGAACCGCTCGTTGGTCTCCTCCGATGTGCCGAAGCCCGCGAACTGCCGCATCGTCCAGAGGCGGCCCCGGTACATGGACGGGTAGACGCCGCGCGTGAACGGATAGGCGCCCGGGAGGCCGATCGCCGCGGGGATCGGCAGATCGGCCTCCGTGTAGAGCGCCTTGACCGGCTCGCCGCTGAGGGTGGTGAACGGCGCGCCGAGCTCGGGCGAGAGGCCGTA
>DATHEP010000557.1:0-4576 GCA_035318525.1 Conexibacter sp. | reverse complement strand
GTGGGGCCCGCCGCGCGACCACGCCACGCTGGCGATGGCGGCCACGCTGCTGGGCGTCTACTGGATCGGCTTCGCGCTCGCGCACGCCGTCCTGCTGCGCGAGCTGCCGCACGGCAACGCGATCGTCATCGACGTACTCGTCGGCACGTTCATCGGCGACACCGGCGCCTACTTCGGCGGTCGCGCGTTCGGCCGGCGCAAGCTCGCGCCGCGCATCTCGCCGAACAAGACCGTCGAGGGGCTCGCGATCGGGGCACTCACGGCGGTCGCCGCTGTCTTCGTGGCCGGCCTCTACCAGGACTGGCTCTCGACGACGGAGGCGCTGCTGCTCGGCGCCGGCGTCGCGATCGCCGCCCCGATCGGCGACCTGTTCGAGTCGTTCGTCAAGCGCGACGTCGGCATCAAGGACTCCGGCAGAGCGTTCGGCGCCCACGGCGGCGCGCTCGACCGCGTCGACGCCGCCCTGTTCGCGGCGGTCGTCGGCTACTACGTCTGGTATGCCCTGATCTAGCGACCGCGCCGGCCTCTTCAGGTCCACGTAAGGCGCACGCCTAGAATCAGGGCCCCATGCCCCGCCGCCTCCTCATCCTCGGCTCGACGGGCTCGATCGGCACGCAGGCGCTCGACGTCGTCGGGCGGGCCGAGGGCGAGCTCGAGGTCATCGGCTTGTCGGCCGAGTCCTCGTGGGAGCCGCTCGTCGCGCAGGCGCGCGCGCTGGGCGTCGAGCGGATCGCGCTGGCCGACGAGCACGCTGCGGCGCGTGCCGCCGAGGCGTGGACGGACGGCACGGTGCTGAGCGGCGCCGAGGGGCTGGTGCGGCTCGTCGTCGAGTCGGAGGCCGATCTGGTGCTCAACGCGCTCGTCGGCTCGGCCGGCCTCGGGCCGACGGTCGCCGCGCTCGGCGAGGGGATCGACCTCGCGCTCGCCAACAAGGAGTCGCTCGTCGTCGGCGGCGAGCTGGTGACGCAGCTGTCGGAGGCGACCGGCGCGCAGATCGTCCCGGTCGACTCCGAGCACTCGGCGATCCACCAGTTGCTCGCGGGCGAGGCCGTCGGCACCGTCGACAGGCTGATCCTGACCGCCTCGGGCGGCCCCTTCCGTGGCCGCTCGGCCGACGAGCTGCGCGAGGTGACGGTCGAGCAGGCGCTCGCGCACCCGACGTGGGCGATGGGCGGGAAGATCACGATCGACTCGGCCACGCTGATGAACAAGGGCCTGGAGCTGATCGAGGCGCACCACCTGTTCGGCACGCCCTACGAGCAGATCGACGTCGTCGTGCACCCGCAGTCGATCGTCCACAGCCTGATCCAGCTTTGCGACGGCGCGACGCTCGCGCACCTCGGCTACCCCGACATGCGCGTGCCGATCGCCTACGCGCTGCACCACCCGGAGCGCGTCGACGTGCCGGTCGCGCCGCTCGACCTCGCCGCGCTCGGCTCGCTCACGTTCGAGCAGCCGGACCTCGAGACGTTCGCCTGCCTGCGGCTCGCGCGCGCGGCGGGGAAGGCCGGCGGCACCGCGCCGTGCATCCTCAACGCGGCGAACGAGGTCGCCGTCCACGCGTTCCTGAACGGCCGGCTGCGCTTCCACGAGATCGCCGACGTGATCTCCCATACGCTGGAGGCCGTCGCGGCCGGGAAGATCCACGCCTTCCAGACGCTTTACGCCGCCGATCGCGACGCGCGTGCGGCGGCGCAGGAGCTGGTCGAGCAGCGGGCGGCCGCGGCATGACCTGGCTGCTGGCCTTCGTCGGCTTCGCCGTTCTGATCGTCCTGCACGAGGCCGGGCACTTCGCCGCCGCGAAGGCTGTCGGGATGCGCGTCGAGCGCTTCTCGCTCTTCTTCGGCAGACCGTTCGTGTCCTTCAGACGGGGGGAGACGGAGTACGGGATCGGCTGGCTGCCGCTCGGCGGCTACGTGAGAATCAGCGGCATGAACCCGCGGGAGGAGCTCCCGCCGGAGGTCGCGTCGCGCAGCTACTACCGCCAGCCGGTGTGGAAGCGGGTCTTCGTGATCGCCGCGGGTCCCGCGGTCAACGTCGTGCTCGCGTTCGTGCTGCTGTGGGGCGTCTTCATGATCAACGGCGAGTACGAGTCGAGCCGGCAGGTCTCCTCGACCGGGCTGGAGCAGCCCGCGACGCGCTACCTGGTGCCGGGCGACCGGCTCGTCTCGGTCGACGGCGTCGGCGGCGACCCCGCGCGGATCGCGAGACAGGTCGCGAGCCACAGATGCGCCGGCAGAGCGGTCGAGGGCTGCGTCGCGGCGACGTCGGCGCACGTCGTCGTGATCCGCGACGGCCAGCGGCTCGCATTCGACATCCGGCCGCGTTACGACGCGCGTAGAGAGGTCCGCCGCACGCGCCTCGGCTTCACCTACGCCGCGCGCCACGTGACGTACGGCCCGGGGGCCGCCGCCGACGTCAGCCTCGACAGAATGTGGGCGCTCACGAAGGGCACCGGCCAGGTCTTCGCGCGGATCTTCGACGCGCAGGAGCGCAGAAAGCTCGGCGGGATCGTCGGCGGCTACGAGGTCACGCGCCAGTCCTTCGGCTTCAGCACCGCGCAGGCGCTCTACATCCTCGGGCTGATATCGCTGTCGCTCGCGCTGATCAACCTGCTGCCGTTCCTGCCGCTCGACGGCGGCCACATCTTCTGGGCGCTCGCGGAGAAGGTGCGTGGGCGGCCGATCCCCTTCTCGATCATGGAGCGCGCCAGCGCGGTGGGCTTCGTGCTCGTGATCATGCTGTTCGTGATCGGCCTCACGAACGACATCGACCGGCTCCAGAACGGCGGCTTCGACGTGCGTTGAGGCGCCGCTCCGCTCCGGTATGGTCGTCTTGGCTGGTCAGCCAAGACGACGACGAGGGAGATGGGACGATGGAGGGCAGCACGCTCGCGCAGGAGACCGCGCAGCACCACGTCGGGGCGACGACGCTCGGCGAGGCACTGCGGCGCACGGCGGCCGCGCACGCGAACCTGCCGGCGTTCCGGACGCTCGACGACAGCGTCTCGCTGACCTGGGGGCAGACGCGCGAGCGCGTCGACGCGCTCGCCCGCGGCCTCGCCGGGCTCGGCCTCGGCCACGGCGACACGGTCGCGTTGATGATGACCAACCGGCCCGAGTTCAACCTCTGCGACCTGGCGGCCGTCACGCTCGGCGCGGCGCCCTTCTCGATCTACCTGACCTCCTCGCCCGAGCAGATCCGCTACGTCGTCGCCGACGCCGGCGCGCGCGTTGCGATCGTCGAGCAGGCGTTCCTGCCGGTGCTGCTGGAGGCGCGCAAGCAGCTGCCGACGATCGAGCGGATCGTCGTGGTCGACGGGGACGGCGGCGGCGCCGAGGGCGTGATCGGGCTGGCCGAGGTCGAGGGCTCCAACGCCGGCTTCGACGTGGACGCGGCGCTCGCCGCCGTGCGCGGCGACGACGTCGCGACGCTCATCTACACGTCCGGCACGACGGGTCCGCCGAAGGGCGTCGAGCTGACGCACAGCGCGCTCCTGGTGGCGGTCGGCGGCGTGCACGAGATCATTCAGCTGCCGCCCGGCTCGAAGGTCATCTCGTGGCTGCCGGCGGCGCACATCGCGGAGCGCGACGCGCACCACTACGTGCCCGTCGTCTACGCCTGCTCCGTGACGACCTGCCCCGACCCGCGCAGAATCATCGAGGTTCTGCCGCAGGTGCACCCGAACTGGTTCTTCGCCGTGCCCCGCATCTGGGAGAAGCTGAAGGCCGGGCTCGAGTCGATGCTCGCCTCGCAGCCCGAGGAGGCGCGCGCGAGAGTCGAGGGGGCGCTCGAGGCGTCGAAGCAGGCGGTGCGGCTGCGCCAGGCGGGCGAGGTGCTGCCCGACGAGCTGGCGACCGTGGTGGCGAAGGCTGACGAGGAGCTGTTCTCCAACCTCCGCGCAATGCTCGGCCTCGACCAGGTCGTGACGGTCAACGTCGGCGCGGCGCCGACGCCGCCCGAGGTGATCGAGTTCTTCCACGCGATCGGCATCGAGATCGCGGAGCTGTGGGGGATGTCGGAGACGTGCGCGGCCGGCACCGTGAACCGCCCCGGCGCGATCAAGATCGGCACCGTCGGGCCGGCGTCGCCGGGCGTCGAGTTGAAGCTCGCCGACGACGGTGAGCTGCTGATCCGCGGCGACTTCATGATGCGCGGCTACCGCAACCAGCCCGAGCAGACGGCGGCCTGCTACACGGCCGACGGCTGGTTCTGCACCGGGGACATCGCCGAGATCGACGACGACGGTTACGTGAAGATCGTCGACCGCAAGAAGGAGCTGATCATCAACGCGGCCGGCAAGAACATGTCGCCCGCGAACATCGAGGCGACGCTGAAGGCCGCCTCCCCGCTGATCGGCCAGGCGTGCGTGGTCGGGGATGCGCGCCCCTACAACGTGGCCCTGGTCGTGCTCGACGCCGACTTCGCGCCGGTGTGGGCGAGACAGGCGGGGGTCGAGGGCTCGGACCTGGCGTTGCTGGCGCGCACGGACGCGGCACGGGCGGCGGTGCAGGAGGGCGTCGACGCGGCCAACGCGAAGCTCTCGCGCGTGGAGCAGATCAAGCGCTTCGCGATC
>DATHEP010000556.1:0-2100 GCA_035318525.1 Conexibacter sp. | reverse complement strand
CGCGGAAGGCGAGCAGGCCGCCATGGACGGGGACGCCGATCCCGCCGGCGATCACGAGCCGGCCGTCGGCGTGATAGCGGTGGATCAGCTCGAGGTGCGCCTCGCGGTGCGGGGCGCGGCGCTCGGCCATCTCCTCGACGTACTCGTAGACGAGCAGATGCAGCAGCTCCGACATGGCCCGCAGCCTACGCATCGAGCTCCCCGCCCGCGACCTCGACGCCCGCCCAGGCGGTCGCGACAGCCGCCGCGCGGGAGGTGACGCCGAGACGGTCGTAGACGTGCTCGAGGTGCTTGCGGACGGTCGCCGTCTAGATCCCGAGCGTGCCGGCGACCTGCTCGGTCGAGCGGCCAAGCGCGAGCAGCCGCAGCACCTCCGCCTGGCGCCGCGTCAGCCCGAGCGCGCGCACGGCCTCGAGCCCGATCACGACGGTCGGCTGCGACGGCAGCGTGAAGGCGATCTGGTGCTCCAGTCCGAGCTTGCTGAAGATCTTCTCGTACGTCTGCGTGCGGTGTAACTGCTCACGCGTGAGCAGGTCCGACATCTTGTACGCACGGCCGTCGCGCGTGCGCACGTAGTGCTGGATCAGCGGGTGCGTCGCGCCGTTGCGCGCGAGCACCGCACTCGGATCGTCGAACACGTCAAGCGCGTCGACCGGATCCGAGATCACGAACGCGCGCCGCCTCGACCTCGTTGTACGAGGAGATCTCGCACGGCACGAGTCGGCGCAGCCCGGGCAGGATCCCCTCGCGGAAGCTGCGCAGGCTGCGGTGCGCGTTGCTCTCGCCGACGAGCTCGAGCAGGGCGCACACGTCGGCTTCGCGCAACGTGTCCATCGCGCGCAGACCCTACCCCGGCGGCGCCGGGCGCGGCGCGGGCGGGAAGCCCGCAGCGCGCGAGCGGCCGGTCACTCAGGTCGCCGCCCCGACCGCCTCCCGCTCGTGGTCTTCGAGGATCGCCGTCGCGAAGCGATCCGCCAGCGCGGCGATCGTGAAGCTCGGGTTCGGCCCAACCGGCCCCGGCATCACCGAGCCGTCCGCCACGTGCAGGCCCGGCTGACCGTGCACGCGCCCGTAGGCGTCGACTACCCCGTGCTGGTCGTCGCCCATCGGGCAGCCGCCGAGCGGATGGACCGTGATCAGGCGGTCGAGGTGCCGCAGCGGGCTCTGGACCCAGTCGGCCCCAAGCGCATCGGCCAGCCGCTTCATCGTCTCGTTCACCCGCCGCAGGTACTGCTCCGAGGTCTCGACCGTCCAGTCGAGCGCGAGCCCGCCGTCGCGGTCGAGCGACATCTGCCCGTCAGGCGTGTCGCGCCCCATGCCGAGCATCGGCAGGAGCGTCGCAGACGACTCGCCGCCACTCAGCAGCTTCGCGATCTCGGCGCTGATGTTCGAGTCCGGCCGGTTGCGCAGTTGCCGCCATACGCGACCGAAGACGAACTCAGCGAGCCGACGCCCCTGGGCAGGGATCTCCAGCACCTCGCGCATCCACGACGCGAATGCCGGATAGCCGCCCTCCTGGATGTAGAAGCCAGGGCCGTCGCCGCCGTCGGCGCTGTCCGGCACGCGCACCGTGCTCGTGATCGACGGGCCGAGCGGCGCCTCGATGATCCACGGCTCCCCGCCCCGGCTCGCGTTCGCGGCGAAGGTCAACAGGTCCCCGTTCCCCGAGAAGCGCGAGCCGAGGGCGGCCGGCAGCCCGTCGACGTCGCTGCGGGCGCGCGCCTGCAGCAGCAGAAACGTCGTGCCGAGCGTGCCGGCCGACAGCACGAGCCGCTTGCAGGCGATCTCGCGCAGCGGCAGCTCGCGCTCGTCGTGCGTGTCGCGCCTGCGGCCCTCGCCCTCGTCCCGGTGCTCGACATAACGCACGAGCCAGCCACCGCCGGGTCGTCTCGTGAACGAGCGCACCTCGCAGCGCGTGCGCAGGTCGGCGCCGTGATGCGCCGCGAGCGAGAGGTAGTTGAAGTCGAGCGTGTTCTTCGCGCCGATCGTGCAGCCGACGTCGCACTCGCCGACGAGCCGACACGTCGAGCGCGGCATGTTGTGCAGGTTCGGGATCCGCTCGCCCGTCCCGGGGACCTCCAGGTCCGGGATCTGCTCCCC
>DATHEP010000555.1:0-4732 GCA_035318525.1 Conexibacter sp. | reverse complement strand
CTACACGCGCGAGCGGCGGCCCCGCAGGCTTTCTGGACGGACGTCCACTAGCATTCACATCGCAGTGACAACCAGGGGGGCTGGCGGGCGAGCCGGCTGAGATAGCGCCCCTTCGCGACGAGCGACCTTGCGCTGACCCTTCGAACCTGTGGGGTAATGCCCGCGGAGGGAGCGAATGGCCGGCGTACACGTCGAGGCAGTGCAGCGGATCTTCCGCGGACGTGGCGATGACGTCGTGGCGCTTGAAGGGATGGACCTGCGCGCCGAGCCGGGCGAGATCGTGGCGGTCGTCGGCGCGAGCGGCTGCGGCAAGTCGACCCTGCTGGAGCTGATCTGTGGCCTGCAGACGCCCAACGCAGGCGTCGTCGAGGCCGATCCAGCCGTGCTGATGCCGCAGCGCGACCTGCTGCTGCCGTGGGCGAGCGCGCTCGACAACGCCGCGCTCGCGCTGCGCGTGCGCGGCGCCGCGACCGGCGAGGCCCGCGAGCGCGCGCGGCCGTGGTTCGAGCGCTTCGGGCTGAGCGGCTTCGAAGACGCGCGACCGGCGGCGCTGTCGGGTGGGATGCGCCAGCGCGTCGCGTTCGTGCGGACACTGCTGGCCGGAAAGCCGGTGCTCGCGCTCGACGAGCCGTTCGCCGCGCTCGACGCGCTCACACGTCAGGAGATGCAGGCGTGGCTGGCGCGCGCACTGGTGGAGGAGCCGCGCACCGTCGTGCTCGTGACGCACGACGTCGAGGAGGCGATCGTGCTCGGCGACCGCGTCGTCGTGATGTCGCCTCGGCCGGGGCGGGCGGTGGCGGAGCTGGAGGTCACGCTGCCGCGGCCGCGCCATCGCACGGACCCCGAGGTCGTCGCGCTGCGGGAGCGGGCGCTGGAAGCGCTGGGGGTGCCGGCATGACGGGCGCACGGACAGGCGCCGAGCAGGCGCCGGCCGACAACGGCACACGAGCAGCTCGACGCGCGCGGCCCGGCGGCGAGACCCACGCGGGCCGCATCGCCGGGTACGCCGCGGCCGTCGCGATCGTCCTCGCCCTCTTCGGCGCGTGGGAGCTGTACGCCGCGCTCGGCTCCGTCGACCCGCTCCTCCTCCCCGCTCCCCACGAGGTCGGCGAGGCGCTCTACGACGACCATGCGCTGTTGTGGGACTCCTTCACCGTGACCGCTGGCGAGGTGCTGCTCGGCATCGTCGTCGCCGGCGCGGCCGGCTTCGCGTGCGCCGTCGCGCTGCACCTGTCGCTCGCGCTGCGGCGCTCCGTCTACCCCCTGCTCGTCGCCTCGCAGACGATCCCCATCCCGGTCATCGCCGCCCTGCTCGTCGTGTGGCTCGGCTTCGACCTCGCGCCAAAGCTGGTGATCATCGGGCTGGTCGCGTTCTTCCCGATCGCCGTCACGACGCTCGACGCGCTCGCGCGCGTCGACCCCGAGCTGATCAAGCTGATGCGCACGCTCGACGCCTCACGCCTGCGGATCCTGCGCCACGTCGAGCTGCCGGCGGCGCTGCCGGGGCTCTTCACCGGTGCGAAGGTCGGCGTGGCGGTGGCGGTGATCGGCGCCGTGTTCGCCGAGCAGGCGGGCTCCTCGGCGGGGCTCGGCCACCTGATCCAGCAGGCGATCCCTCAACTGCTCACCGCACGCGCCTACGCGGCCGTGCTGATCCTGTCCGCGTTCGCGATCGCGCTGTTCGGCCTGCTCACGCTGGCCGAGCGGCTCGTCGTCCCGTGGGCGCATGACCCCCCAGGAGGAACCAACCGATGAAGCGACTGCTCGTCATCGTCGCCGCGCTCGCGGCGCTACTCGTACTCGGCGCCTGCGGCGAGAAGGAGGACACGGTCGAGCCGTCCGGCGCGCAGCGCGAGCTGACGCTGATGCTCGACTACCTGCCGAACCCCGACCACGTCGGGCTCTACCAGTCGCTCGCTGACGCCTCGTTCGAGGACGCCGGCCTCGACGTCGAGGTCCAGGTCCCCTCAGACCCCGCCGCGCCGCTCAAGCTGCTGCAGGCGAGAAAGGTCGACCTCGCGATCTCCTATGAGCCGGAGCTGCTGATCGCGCGCGACAAGGGCCTCCCGCTCGTGTCGGTGGCGGCGATCGCACAGGTGCCGCTCACGTCGCTCATCACGCTCGACCGCAGACGCATCGACGGGCCGGCCGATCTCAGAGGCGGCCGCGTCGGCACGGCTGGGATCCCCTACCAGACGGAGTACCTCACGACGATCCTCAGAGAGGCCGGCGTCCCGCGCAGCGACGTGAAGGAGGTCAACGTCGGCTTCAACCTGACGCCGGCGATGCTGTCGAGAAGAGTCGACGCGACGCTCGGCGCCTTCTGGAACGTCGAGGGCGTGCAGCTCGAGCGCGAGGGCAAGAGACCGCGGATCCTGCGCATGGAGCAGCTCGGCGTGCCGACGTACGACGAGCTGGTCCTCGTCGCGCACGAGGACACGCTCGCCGAGCGCGGCGACGACGTGCGCGCGTTCGTGCAGGCGCTCGCGCGCGGCTACGAGGCGACGAGAGCGGACCCGAGCGGCGCCACTGACGCGCTCGTAAGTGCCGCGCCGGACCTCGACCGCGCCTTCTCGCTCGCGAGCGTGAGAGCGTCGTTGCCGGTCTTCTTCCCCGAGGACGAGGCGAAGCCCTGGGGCTGGCAGGACCCGAGAGCGTGGGACGCGTACGGCACCTGGATGTTCGAGAACGACCTGCTCGGCGTGCGCCCCAACGCCGGCGGCGCGGCAATCACGAACGAGTTCCTGGCCGGGCAGGGGTCCTGACCGACGACCTGTGGTCGTTTCGCCACGGCATGGGTGGCGAAACGACCACAGCTCACGCCGCCGCGGCGACGCCGCGCAGCTCGGGCGCGGCGCCGCGCAGCGCGTAGGCGGCGGCGAGGCCGGCCCACTCGCCGTACGGGGCGAAGAACGTGCGGACCTGCTCCTCGGTCGCGCGCACGCGGGGGTCGCCGCCACTCTGCAGGCGGCCGACCAGCTTGACGTAGGCAAGGTCGCCCGCCGGCAGCGCGTCGTAGCGGCCCTGGCCGAGCAGTGCGAGCAGCGACACCGTCCAGGTGCCAATCTCGGGGATGCGACGCAGCCGCCGCCAGCCCGGCAGCGGATCCTCCGCGTGCAGGTCGACGCGGCCGGACGCGACCTCCTCGGCCACGCGGCGCAACGCGAGCGCCCGCTTCGGCGCGAGGTCGAACGCGCACAGCAATGCCGGCGCCTGCACTGCGATCGCCGCCGGCGAGGGCACGTCGCGCAGCCCGCTGCGCTCGCAGCGGCGGCCGAGTCGCATCACGAGCCGCCGCTGGATCGCCGTCGCGCGCACGAACTCGATGAGCTGCTCGGTGACCGCCCACGCGAGCGCCTCGAAGGGCTCCGGCCGGCGACGCAGCCGCACCGTCGGGTTCGCGCGCACGGCCGCTCCGATCAGCGGGTCGTCGCGGAAGCGGTCGTGGAACGGACGCAGGTCGTCGTCGACGCCGAGCGCGAAGCGCATTCGCTCGACCCCCCACCGCGCCGCCTCCGGGTCCACGGCCGCCGCGCCCAGCAGCACGCGGTCGGGCGCCGTCTGCGCGACCCGCACGACGACGGGCGTCCCCGCCTCCCCGTGGTGGAGCAGCCGGTGCACGACGCCTCTGCGCACTCGCAGCACGCCGTCCATCCCGCCGCGGCGCGAGAGGCGCAAGGGCCATGCGGGCCTGACCTCCTCGCGCAGCTCGCGGGCGGCGGCCGCGACCGGGCGCGGACGCATCCGCCCGCGCCCCCGCTCGATGCGCCGTTCGTCACGCGGCACGGCAACCGCCCGCGAAGACCGCATGGGGCTACTCGCGCCCGAGCAGATGCACGTCGAGCAGGAACGAGCGCGTGCCGACCACCGAGAGGGTCTCCGACGAGTCACCGCGCTTGCGGCGGCGACGGACGCCGGCCGGCTTGCGCGCGGCGTGCCGGTGGATCGCTACGACCGCGGCGGCGCCGGCTACGAAGCTGGTCGCCGCGACGGCGGCCGCCTGCACGGCCGGCAACTGACGCCGTGACACCACGGGCTCGAGCGCGCGCACCTCGGCGGCGAGCACGGGGATGCCGTCGACCGTCTCCTCGGGCTCGACGATCTCCGGCGGGACCTCGACTGCGGGCTCAGGCGTGGGCATTCGCGCGAGCGCATCGTGACAGCGCGGCCGGTCGTCACGCAAGCGCGCCGGTCAGGCGCCCGGCGGGAGCGGCAGGACGCGGCGGTCAGACCGGCGCGCCGGCGCCGATCGGGACAGCCTCGACCTCGGCCAGCTCGTCCGCCGGCTGCTCCTCGAACAGCCGCTCATAGAGGCGATAGCGGCGCACGACTCTGCCGCCCATCCCTTCCATCGCGCGGTTCATCGAGGTGTTCGTCTCGAGGATCCAGCCCATCTCGCCATACGTCTGCGGCGTGACCTCGGCCGAGTCGAAGTGCAACTCGTAGAAGCGCGCCGCGACGCCCGTGTGCTGCCACTCGCGCTTCACGCCGAGCGCGAACACGCGCACGCGGTCGATCTTGCGCTTGTGCCACAGGAACTTCAGCCAGCCGAGCGGGAGGAGGTGGCCCTTCATGCGCGCCAGCACCTGGTTGTAGTCCGGGATCGTGAGCGCGGCGCCGATCGTCTCGCCGTCCTTCTCGGCGATGAACGCCCAGTGCTCGTCGAGGAACGGCTTCAACGTCTTGGCGTAGTGGCGCACCTCCTGCTCCGTCAGCGGCGAGAAGCCCCAGT
>DATHEP010000554.1:0-4487 GCA_035318525.1 Conexibacter sp. | reverse complement strand
CACCGGCGTCACAGCGACCCGGCCGATCGCCGTTACAAGGGCGTCTGCGCCTACGCCGACGGCACGAACCGCGCCTGGTCGGTCGGCGACAACTCGAGCCTCGCGGTCGGCCAGGGGGACTTCCTCGCGACGCCGCTGCAGCTCGCCGTCGCCTACGCGGCGATCGAGAACGGCGGCACGGTGGTGCGCCCGCACGTGGGCCTCGAGATCACCGACCCGTATGGCAGAGTGCTGCAGAGCATCGACCCCAAGCCCGCCCGCAGAATCGAGATCCCCGACCTGTCCGCGATCCAGGACGCGCTGCATGCCTCCACGAGCGAGAGCGGCGGCACGTCGGTCGACGTCTTCGAGGGCTTCCCGCACGCCGTGTACGGCAAGACAGGCACGGCCGAGCACGTCGGCAGAGCCGACCAGTCGTGGTACGTCGCCTACGTGCCCGACCCGGTGAGGCCGATCGTCGTCGCGGCGACGGTCGAGTCCGGCGGCTTCGGCGCCGAGTCGGCCGCCCCGGTGGTGCGCCTCGTGCTGTCGCAGTGGTTCGGCACCGAGAAGAGAGTCGTCGTCGGAAGCTCGAGGACGAATTGAGCGCGACGCCGATCACCCGCAGCGTCGATGAGATCGCAGCCCGCTCGGGGCCGCGGATGCTGCTCGACCCGTGGCTGCTGCTGGCGACGCTCGGCCTCGTCGTCTGCTCGGTCGTGACGATCAAGGGCGCGACGCGCAACGACATCGCCGGCAACGCCGACTACTACTTCCAGCGCCAGCTCGGCTACGCGCTCGTCGGCCTCGTGCTGATGGCGTTGCTGACGCGCTTCGACTACTCGCGCCTGCGCGACTTCAAGCTGCCGATCTACGGGCTCCTGATCGGGCTCAACATCCTCCCGCTGCTGCTCGCCGGCGTCACGCGCGGCGCGCGCAGCTGGATCGACCTTCCTTTCTTCCGCTTCCAGCCGTCCGAGCTGGGCAAGGTGCTGCTGATCGTCGCGCTTGCGGCGTTCGTCGTCGACCGCTCGCGCCGGCTCGGCGAGCGCGAGACGACCGCGCGCATCATGCTGCTCGCGCTCGGGCCGGCGGCGCTCGTGATGCTGCAGCCGGACATCGGCACCGCGAGCGTCTACGTCGCGATCGCGTTCGTGCTGCTGTTCGTCGCCGGTGCTCCCGGCCGCCAGCTCGGCGGCCTGCTCGCACTCGGCGGCGTGGCGATCGCACTCGTCCTCGCCGCGGCTCCCGCCGTCGGCGTCGACATCCTCAAGCCGTACCAGGTGGACCGCCTGACGGGCTTCCTGAGCCCGTCGAGCGACCCCGCCGACGCCACGTACCAGATCAATCAGTCGCTGATCGCGATCGGCTCCGGGGAGAAGACCGGCCGGGGCGTCGATCACGCGACCCAGACGGGGCTCAACTTCCTTCCCGAGCACCACACCGACTTCATCTTCAGCGTGGTGGGGGAGACCTACGGCTTCGCCGGGGCGGCGCTCGTGCTGTCGCTGTTCGCGCTGCTGATCTGGCGCACGCTTCGCATCGTCACGCTGGCGAAGAACCTGTTCGGCGCGCTGATCGCCGGCGGGATCCTCGCGATGCTGATGTTCCAGCTCCTCGTCAACGTCGGCATGACCATCGGGATCATGCCGATCACGGGAGTCACGCTGCCGCTGATGAGCTTCGGCGGCGCGTCGTACCTGACCACATTCCTCGCGCTCGGGCTGCTGCAGTCGATCCACGTCCAAGGACGGATCGCGCAGTCGTCGAAGGGACGAGCGCTCGTCATCTCATGAGAAGGCAATCACTGTGAAGAAGCAAGTACTCGTAAGCGTCGACCGCGGGGAGACCCGCGTCGCGCTGCTCGAGGCGACCGGAACGGTCGCCGCCGCCCCCAGAGCGAGCAGACGCCGCCGCAGAAGAGGTGCCAGACCGGCCGCGGGCTACCGCGTCGCCGAGCTGTACCTCGAGCGCCGCGGCGGCCGCTCGATCGTCGGCAACATCTACAAGGGCAAGGTCGACAACGTGCTGGCGGGCCTCGAGGCCGCCTTCGTCGACATCGGCCTGGAGAAGAACGGCTTCCTGCACGTCGACGAGATCGTGCTGCCCGGCGTCGAGACGCCGAAGCGCGGCCGCGGCTCCGGCAGCAAGGAGGGCCACAAGATCCACGACCTGCTGAGACCGGCGCAGGAGATCACGGTCCAGGTCGTCAAGGACCCGCTCAAGACGAAGGGCGCGCGGCTCTCGATGGAGCTCGCGATCCCCGGCCGCTACATGGTCTACTCGCCGCAGGGCGAGGGCGTCGGCGTCTCGCGCCGGTTGCCCGACAAGGAGCGTGACCGCCTGCGCAAGGAGGCCGCGAGACTCGACCTGCAGGGCGGCGGGGCGATCATCCGCACAGCCGCCTTCGGTGCCAGACGCGCGGACTTCGAGCGCGAGCTGCAGTACCTCTTCAAGCTGCACGAGGTGCTCGACAAGCGCGTCGAGGCGACGCAGGCGCCCGACCTCGTCTTCCAGGAGGCGGACCTCTCGGTGCGCGTCGTGCGCGACATCTTCAGCGAGCACTTCGAGCGTGCGGTCGTCGACGATCCGCAACAGCACCAGCGGCTCATCTCGTTCTTCACGCGCACCGCGCCGGAGCTGGTCGACCGCGTCGAGCTGTGGGAGGACGACACGCCCCTGTTCGAGCGCTACGGCGTCGAGAGAGAGATCGAGGGGACGCTGTCGCGTCGCGTCGACCTGCCGAGCGGCGGCTACCTGATCATCGACTACGCCGAGGCGCTGACCGTCATCGACGTCAACACCGGCTCGTTCATCGGCCGCGGCAGAGGCGCGCGGCTCGAGGACACGATCACGAGAACGAACCTCGAGGCGGCCGAGGAGTGCGTGCGCCAGCTGCGCCTGCGCGACATCGGCGGGATCATCGTCATCGACTTCATCGACATGGCGCGCGCGAAGAACCGCGACACGGTGCTCAAGACGCTGCGCAAGTCGCTCGACGAGGACCGCACGAAGACGTTCGTCGTCGAGATCTCGCCGCTCGGGCTGGTCGAGATGACGCGCCAGAACGTGACCGAGGGCGTGCGCGAGATCATGACCCGCCACTGCCCGACGTGCGACGGCGAGGGCGTGATCCGCTCCGAGGAGACGATCGCGATCTCGTTCGAGCGGCGGCTGCGGGACGTCGCGAAGGAGAAGGAGGCGGAGGCGCTGCTGCTGCGGATCAACCCGCGCGTGTCGGCCGTCTTCACGCGCGACGGCGCGAAGATCCTGCGCCAGCTCGAGGAGCAGACCGGCAAGTGGTTCCACTTCGAGGGCTCCGAGGGGCTCCCGCTCGACCACTTCGCGATCACGATGGAGGGGACTCGCGACAAGGTCGCCGAGCGCGCGCTGCCGTTCCGCGAGGGCGACGAGGTGCTCGTCACGATCGTCGAACCGCACATGTACAACGTGGATGACGCGGTCGCGAAGATCGACGGCTACATCGTGTCGGTCACCGGAGGCGGTCGGCACGTCGGCGAGAAGCGCCTCGTGCGGATCGACGAGGTCGGCCGCACCGCCGCTGTCGCGACGCTCGTCGACAACGGGAACGGGCCGGCCGCGCCGCCGAACGACGAGCGCGGCGACGACGATGCCGGCGATGGCGTAGAATCCGCTGCTCGGCGCCGAGGCCGCAGGGGCGGACGGCGCCGTTCCCGTGCCAAGGCGGAGTCGTCCGCCGGCACGACCGACGACTGACGAGAGACACCATCACCATGTACGCGATCGTGAAGACCGGCGGCAAGCAGTACCGCGTCGAGGAGGGTCAGCACCTGCTCGTTGAGAAGCTTGCCGTCGAGGAGGGCGCGAGAGTCTCGCTTGAACCGCTGCTCTACCGCGGCGACAGAGAGATCGTCGACGGTGCCGACCTCGCGAAGGTGAGCGTCGAGGCCAAGGTCGTCGCCCACGAGCGCGGGCCGAAGCTGCGGATCGTGAAGTTCAAGCCGAAGCGCGGCTACAAGCGGCGCAACGGCCACCGCCAGGACCTCACGAGAATCGAGATCACGAGCATCAAGCTCGGAGCGGCCAGAAGAGCCGCTGCGAGAACAGCGACCGACGAGGAGGGGACGAGCGATGGCACATAAGAAGGGGCTCGGCTCCTCCCGCAACGGCCGCGACTCGAACGCGAAGCGCCTCGGCGTGAAGGTGTTCGCGGGCCAGGCCGTGACCGGCGGCGAGATCATCGTGCGCCAGCGCGGCACCCGCTTCAAGCCGGGCGCCGGCGTCGGCATCGGCAAGGACGACACGATCTTCGCCAAGTCCGCCGGCACGGTCGACTTCAGAACCGGCCGTCGCGGCCGCGTCATCAGCGTCACGCCCGCCGCCGAGTAGCGGTCCCCGCGCGATTGACCGCGGTGTCGCCTGGAGCGGCGCCGCGCTCGACCGTCCGTCCGCCAGGCTCGCGCGGCGCCGTGACGCGCCGTATGCTGGCGCGATGGCTGGGCCAGTGCGCAGGGCGCTTCTCGCCG
>DATHEP010000553.1:0-2030 GCA_035318525.1 Conexibacter sp. | reverse complement strand
CGATTCGGAGCAGGTGCGACATCCAACATCCGCATCGCGGTCCTCAGCACCGTCCGCATCTCCACCAGCGACAGCGAGGCGCCTATGCAGTGCCGAATGCCGCCGCCGAACGGCATATAGGAGTACGGAGCGGGCCGTCTGACGAGGAAGCGCTCGGGCCGGAATGCAAGCGGGTCCTCCCAGATGTCGCCGCGACGGTGCATCGCGGTAAGCATCGCGCTCACGACCGTTCCGGGAGCGATCCGATAGCCGCCGAGCTCGATCTCCGTCGTCGCCGTGCGGACCGCGTCGATCACCGGCGGACGCGAGCGGAGCGTCTCGGAGACGACGGCGTCGACGTACTCCGTCCGCCCTTCCGCCACCTCGGCCGCCAACCGCTCGCGCGCGTGCGGAGTGCGGGAGAGTCGCTCGAAGGCCCACGTGAGCGCGTTCGCGGTGGTCTCGTGCCCTGCCATCACCAGCGCGATGATCTGGCTGCGCAGCTCGGCGTCACTCAACGGCTCGCCGTGCTCGTCGCGGGCGGCGACGAGCCGCGACAGGACGTCGTCGCGACCGGCGTGCGACCGCTCGGCACGCCGGCGCGCGATCTGCTCGTCGACGAGGCCGTGGATGTAGTCGCGCCGGGCCTGATGCGGCCGCGCGGGGTTGAGGCGCCCGTGCCGCCGCCACAGCGTCGGGAACCACAGGAGCAGCGCGAGCCGCGGGTCGAGCTCGCGCGCGATCTCGTCCCGCAACTTCGCGTACAGCGCCGGGTCGTCGTCGCCGAAGAGCACCCGGCAGATCAGGTCCAACGTGATCCAGCGCATCGGCGTGCGCAGTGCGACTGGCTCGTCGAGCGGCAGGCGTGTGAGATGCCGCTCGGCGATCTCGGCGACCGGCGCCTCCCAGCGCTCCGCGATGCTTCCGTGGAACGCGGGCAGCAGCGCCTTGCGCTGGCGCAGGTGCGTCTCGCCTGTGCTGAGGATCAGCGAGGACCGCCCGACCATCGGCTCGAGGATCGCCGTCGCCGCGCCATCCAGGAAGCGTGCCGTCGTGCCGAGCAGCAGCCGCTCGACGTCAGGCGGTTCCGTCGCCGCTACGAACGCGTCGAACGGTGGGATGCGGAGCGTGAACACCGGCCCATGGCGCGCGACGCACGCGTCCAGGTAGCCCGCGAAGTCCGCCTGGCAGCGCGCAAGCTGCCACATCCCGGGCGATAATGGGCCTGGTGGGAGCATGCTCGCGTGGGTGCCTCCGGCCATCGTTCGAGTATGGCTGAACGGACAGAGGCTCGTGACCGGCGACCCGCGCACGTACCGCCCGACGCCGCCCTCCCTCTCTAGAACAGCGTCGGCGGGCGCAGCGTCAGCAGCTGTTCGCGCCAGAGCAGCGCGAAGCGGGCGCAATTCGAGCAGGAGGCGTGCGTGCAGCCGGGCAGCGGCGGAGAGCGGCGCGCGCGGAAGCTCCACGCCATCGAGTCGGCGGAGGCGAGCAGGTCGCCGTAGCGCTCGATACCGGTCTTCTTGACCCCGAAGCCGTGAAGCCGCAGCCCGCCGGCCGCCAGGTGCCCAACGATCTCGCCGATCTCGCGGCTGCGCTGGCGGCGGCAAACGGAACCGAGACCGACGAGCGGCTGCGCGGCGAGGTCCACCCCGGCGTCCGCATAGAGCTCCGCGCACGCCTCGTAGTCGGCGAGCTTCCAGCCCTGCAGGACGGGCACGAACGGCCCGCGCCCGCGCAGCTCGAGGAAGCTGGCAACCGTGCGCTCCTGGTGCTCGCGGACGCTCAGGCCGGTCGCGGCGACGACGTCCGGCTCGCACATCCAATCCATCGGCGCAGCCCACACGAGGTTGCCGATCTCCTCGGCGTAACGCTGGACGGCCTCGACATACGCGTCGGCCGACGTACGCCAGCCGCCGTGCATGCTCAGCTCGGTGAAGCCGCCGGAGTCGAGCGCCCAGCGGCCGAGGGCGCGCGGCAGCGAGCCGCGGCGTGCGAGGCGGCGGTGGCTGAGAAACAGCGGGACGGAGAGACGCGCCAGCCAGGCCGGC
>DATHEP010000552.1:0-2985 GCA_035318525.1 Conexibacter sp. | reverse complement strand
GAGCGTCAGCACCACGACGGCGGAGGACGCAGCGCCCCCGACGATCGCACGCGTCGCCTCGACGCCGGAGATGCCCGGCATGCTGAGATCCATCAGCACGACGTCCGGCTGGAGCTCCGTCGCCAGGCGCACGCCGGCGGCTCCGCTGCTCGCCTCGGCGACGACGTCGATCCCCTCGTCGCGCAGCAGCTGCGCCAGGCCGTGGCGGAAAACGTCGTGGTCGTCGACGACCAGGACGCGGACGGGCGCGGCGGACAGCTCCGGCTCCTCCATCTCCCACAACTTTCCCGTGTGCTGCGGCGGAAGCGCAACGGCGTTCACGCGCATGAACGGCAAATGCCCCGCAGAGGCCATTGAGCGGTGGGGGTCCGTCGATGAGTCTCCCCGACCAGCGAAGGACCCCCGCAGGGAGCAGCCGCTCCAGGTGGGCCCCCACGAAAGGAGCATTGCTCTCATGCGGAAGCTCATGCGCAAGCGCATCCTCGTGCCGGTCGCCGCCATCGCGGCGCTCGCACTCGCCGGAATCGCGATCGCGTACTTCACGGCCTCGGGCACGGGCACGGGCACGGCCACGGTCGGCACGGACGCCGGCGTCTCGATCACGGACGTCGTGATCGCCGACACGCTCTACCCGGGCGGTAGATCGACCGTCAGATTCACCGTCAGAAACCTCTCCTCGACCTCGGCCGTGAGAGTCGGCTCGGTGGTCGTCGACAGCATCAGAACGCCGGTCGGCTGCGACGCGGCCGACTTCAGCTTCGCCGACGTCGTGATCGACGCGGAGATCGCCGCGGACGGCTCGACCGACGCCACGGGTGCGCTCGCGATGGAGAACACGAGCGTGAACCAGGACGCCTGCCAGGGCGGAAGCGTCGAGCTCAACCTGAGAGTCGACAACTCCGGCGTCTAGCACTCCGGGAGGAGAGCGCGGGGGGACGCCCCGAGGACGACGTCCCCCCGCCACTCCCCCTCTCCTTCACCCCCTTCTCACGACCCCCCTCCACACGAGCGAATGCGCAACCCCTTCACCACGCGGACAGCGAAGAGCGCCAGGACCCGCCACCGGTCCCTGACGCTGCTCGGTGTCCTCGTCGCACTCGCGGCCATCGCCGGCTACGCGATCGCCGCCCCGAGAGGACCCGCGGTCGCCGCGCCCTCGATCACGTCCGGTCCCTCCGGCACGACGAGAGCGACAGCCGCGAGCTTCGCCTTCAGAGGCGAGAGAGGCGCGACCTTCGAGTGCTCGCTCGACGACGCGTCCTTCAGAGCGTGCACGAGCCCGAAGTCGTACAGCGGCCTCGGCTCCGGCCGCCACGAGTTCGAGGTGCGTGCGCGCAACGCGAGAGGCCAGCTCAGCTCGCCCGCCTCGCGCAGCTGGACGATCGACGTGAGCGCGCCGTCGATCGACGTGCGCCACCCGGACCACGGCGAGCACTACGGCGTCGAGCGCTGGGACGACGGCTGCCCCGGCGGCGCGCGCATCTGCGGCGAGGCCGAGGACCGCAGCGGCGTCGAGGCCGTGTCGGTCTCGATCCGCCGCATCTCGACCGGGCTCTACTGGAACGGCAGAGCATTCGCGTCCGCCACCCAGGTCTTCCTGCCCGCCAGCGGGAGCGAGTCGTGGCGGCTCACGATGCCGCTGCCGGCGATCAACGGCGCCTACGGGATCCGCGTGCGCGCGGTCGACGAGCTCGGCAACGCGACCGCGCCCGGCGCCGAGCGCAGCGTGACGTTCCTCGTCGACCGCTCGGCGCCGCCGGCGCCGGTGGTCGAGCAGGGCCCGCCGAACCCGTCGAACGACGACGACGCGGACTTCGTCTTCGCCGACGCCGAGAGAGGCGTGCGCTTCGTCTGCCGCCTCGACACCGAGCGCGACTACGGCCGCTGCGACGATCACGAGACGTTCCACAACCTGCGCGACGGCCTGCGCACGCTGTCGGTGCGCGCGGTCGACGAGGCCGGCAACGTGAGCGACGCGACGTACTTCTCGTGGCGCATCGACACGCAGGCGCCGCCGAAGCCGAGCATCACGCAGAAGCCTACGAACCCGTCGAGCGCAAGCAGCGCGACGTTCGCCTTCAGAGACAGCGAGAGAGGCGTCGGCTTCGAGTGCCGCCTCGACAGAGGCACGTGGACGGTCTGCACGAGCCCGACCACCTACACGGGCCTCGCCAACGGC
This sequence comes from Conexibacter sp., assembly GCA_035318525.1. Taxonomy (GTDB): domain Bacteria; phylum Actinomycetota; class Thermoleophilia; order Solirubrobacterales; family Solirubrobacteraceae; genus Conexibacter. The sequence continues at coordinate 806 of DATHEP010000552.1, read as the reverse complement.
AGACACACCTTCTCGGTGCGCGCGGTCGACGCGGCCGGCAACCGCAGCGGCTCCGCCGACTACGACTGGACTGTCACGAGCGCGTCGACCGTCGGCGAGGACTTCACCGTCAGAGGCGGCTTCGACGGGCTGCTGTCGCCCGGCGTGTCCGGTCCGCTCACGGTCACGGTCACGAACCCGAACGACGAGCCGATCCTCGTCACGAGCCTCGTGGTGACGATCCAGCCCGGCAGCACGAGAGCGGGCTGCGACGGGCCGGCGAACCTCGACGTGACGCCGTCGAACGCGTCCGAGGCGAACCCGCTGATGGTCCCCCCGAACGGCAGCGTCACGCTGCCCGCCGGCGGCGTCAGCGCCCCGCAGGTCGAGATGCTGAACCTGCCGACGAACCAGGACGCCTGCAAGGGCGCGCTGTTCACGTTCACCTACGGCGGAAGCGCACACTCGTGAGCCGGCGGCGCCCGAGCTCGATTCGCCGCCGTCTGCGGCTCGCCCTCGCCGGCGCGCTTGCCGCGGCGCTGCTGCTCGCCCTGACGGTGAGCGCGGTCGCGTACCTGACGGCCGGCGGCAGCGGCAGAGCGAGCGCGACGGTCGCGACGCTCGGCGCACCGACGATCACCAGCGCGACGCCCGGCTCGGCCAGCGTGAGACTCGAGTGGTCGGCGGTCACGCCGCCCGGCTCCGGCACCGTCTCCTACTCCGTCACGCGCGACGGCGGCGCGCCCGCCGGCACCTGCCCGACCGCCGCCTCGCCGAGAGCGGTCACGAGCTGCACCGACACGGGCCTCTCACTCGCTAGACACACC
>DATHEP010000551.1:0-3589 GCA_035318525.1 Conexibacter sp. | reverse complement strand
CGAGCGCGGTCGTGACCGTCCTGCAGGGGTTGATCCTGCTGCTCGTCGCGGGCGGCCACTTCTTCCTCTCCTACCGGCTGCGCCGTGTGCGGCCGACCGTCAGCGGAGGCGCCTCGTGAACGACGGCACCGTGGTCCAGTTCCTGATGATCGCGATCGCCGCCGGTACGCCGCTGGTGCTGGCGGCCACGGGCGAGATCGTCTCCCAGCGCTCCGGCGTGCTCAACCTCGGCCTCGAGGGGATCATGCTGCTTGGCGCCAGCACCGCCTTCTGGGCGGCCTCCGCCAGCGGCAGCGCGTGGCTCGGCCTTGCGGTCGGGGCCGCCTCCGGGGTCGTGCTGGCGGCGCTGCTGGGCGTGATGGCGATCTCGCTGCGCGCGAACCAGATCGTCGTCGGCATCGCGATCGTGATCCTCGGCAGCGGGATCGCGAGCTACCTCGGCGAGGCGGGGCCGATGCTCACGCAGCGCGAGCCGGGCGGGAGCTTCGAGCCGCTGCTCGGCTCGGGCGCCGCCGACCTGCCGCTGATCGGGCCGATCCTGTTCGGGCAGGACGTGCTCGTGTACCTGTCGTGGCTGTTCGTCGCGGGTGCGAGCTGGTACCTGTTCCGCACGCGCGCCGGGCTCAGCCTGCGCGCCGTCGGCGAGGACCCGGCGACCGCCGACGCGCGCGGCATCGCCGTCGCGCGGACGCGCTGGGTGCATGTGCTGGCCGGCGGCGCGGCGGCCGGCGTGGCGGGCGCCTCGCTGCCGTTGGCGCTGTTCGGGTCGTGGTCGGACAACCTCTCCAGCGGGTCCGGCTGGATCGCCTTCGCGATCGTCATCTTCGCCGTCTGGCGGCCCTGGCGCGCGCTCGTGGCCGCCTACCTGTTCGGCGCGCTGACGTCGATCGGCTTCAACCTCCAGCTGCTCGACATCCCCGTGCCGGTGGCGCTGCTGACGGCGCTGCCGTATCTGATGACGCTGGTCGCGCTGATCGTCTCCAGCGTCGCCGCGGGGCGGCTCGGCGCGCCGGCGGCGCTGGGCGAGCCGTTCTGGCGCGAGCGCCGCTGATGCGCTCGGCGGCGGCCGCGATCTCCGGGCGCTCGCGTTCCTGAGCTACGATTGGACACGGTGGAGATTCGTCAGCTCGGGTACTTCGTCGCTGTGGCTGAGGCTCATCACTTCGGTCGCGCGGCGAAGGTGCTGTTCATCAGCCAGCCGTCGCTCTCGTACGCGATCAAGAGCCTGGAGCAGAGCCTCGGCGTGCAGCTGTTCCACCGCCACGCGCGCGGCGTCGACCTGACCGAGGCGGGCGCCGACCTGCTGCCGACGGCGAAGGCGATCCTCAGCCAGGTGCGCTGGATGGAGGACATCGCCGAGCGCCACCGCGTCGGCGGCGCGGGTCGCCTGCGGATCGGCTTTCAGGCGAGCGCCGCGGGGCGGCTGTCGACGATGGCGCGCGCGGAGTTCCAGCGGCTGCACCCGGACGTGCGCCTGGAGCCGCGCAGCTTCGGCTGGCGCCACGAGGTGACGGCATTGCGGGAGGAGGCGGTCGACGTCGCGTTCGTCTGGCTGCCGGCCGACACGGACGGACTGCACCTCGAAGTGATCGCGGAGGAGACGCGCATGTGCGCGCTGTCCAAGCAGCACCCGCTGAGCGGCCGCGAGTCGCTGTCGATCATGGACCTCGTCGACGAGCCGTTCATGCGCTCGAAGACCGCGCCGCAGTCGTGGCTCGACTGGTGGGTCGTCAACCCGCGCCCGGACGGCTCGGAGCCGGTCTGGTGGCCGCGCACCGCGGAGAACACCGAGGAGCTGCTGGAGCAGGTCGCCGAGGGCGGCTGCGTCGCGACGGTCGCCGCGTCGGTCGCGACGTACTACCCGCGCCCGGACCTCGCGTTCATCCCGATCGTCGACATCGAGCCGGTGCGGATCGCCCTCGGCTGGCGCGAGGGCGACGACTCCCCGCTCGTCGCGAGCTTCGCGGAGGTCGTCCGCCAGCTGGTGGTGGACGGGGTCACGCCCGACGGGACGCCGACGCCATAGAGGCGATGCATCGAGCGATCGGCACTGCGTCTTGGACAGCCGTGCCGACGGCGTCGTTGAATGCGGATCCCAGCACCTGCCGGCCCGGGATCGAGGAGGAGCAGCGATGCGAGCAGATCTGACAACGAGCGGGGTCCGCCGCCCACGTCGTCCGCACACGGGTGGGGCGGGGCGGTGAGTGGTCGCTTCGAGGGCCGCGTCGCGGTCGTCACCGGCACCGGCGGCGGCATCGGGCGGGCGATCGCGCTCGGCTTCGCACGCGAGGGCGCGGCGGTCGTCTGCGGCGGTCTCGCCGAGGACACGAACGCCGAGACGGTGCGGCTGATCGAGGAAGCGGGCGGCCGCGCCTGCTTCGTGCGCACGGACGTTCGCGCGGCCGGCGACCACGTGCGCCTGATGACCGAGGCGGTCGAGCGCTACGGCGCCGTCGACGTCGTCGCCGCCAACGCCGGCGTGACGCCGCGCGGGCGCATCCACGAGACGACCGAGGCCGACTGGGACGACGCCTTCGCGACCAACGTCACGTCGATCTTCCACACCGCGCGCGCGGTGATCCCGCACATGCTCGAGCGCGGCTCGGGGGCGCTCGTCCTGACCGCCTCCTCGTTCGGCGTGCTCGCGATGCCCGGCTACGCCGCCTACTGCGCCTCGAAGGCCGCGATCGTGATGCTCGCCAAGCAGATGGCGCTCGACTACGGCCCGGCGATCCGCGTCAACGCGGTCTGCCCGGGGGCGACCGACGCGCCGCAGGTGCGGGCGTGGATCGACTCGACGCCGGACCCCGCCGCGACCGAGGCCGACGTGGGCCGTCTGAACGCGGCGCTGGGGCGGCTCGCGCTGCCCGAAGAGGTCGCCGCGGCGGTCCTGTTCCTCGCCTCCGACGAGGCGAGCTTCGTCACCGGCCACGCGCTCGTCGTGGACGGCGGCCAGACCGTCGACGCCTGAGCCGGCGGCGCCTCGCGCGCCGCTCCGCGCGGCCGAATAGAGGCCCTCTATCGCCTAATCGACAGGCGGTCTTGGACGCCGCGGGCGGCGCGCACTTCAATGCGTGGGAGCGACGTGCCCCGGGCCCGCGAGGGAGACGAGCCGGCGGCCCGCACGCGCAGACCACGACGAGAGAAGGATCATGAGGACCACCACGGCGAGCGCCGGGCGGGTGCCGCGGCTGCTCGAGCTGTTCCGGCGCGAGCTCGAGCTGTGCAACGTGCAGCCGGGCGAGACGATCGGCATCTACACCGAGGGCGGCGAGCGCGCCGCCTACGCTGAGGCCTGGGCGACGGCCGCCGTCGTGCTCGGCGCGAGTCCCTTCCTGCTCGACATGCCCGCTCAGCCGCCGGCGACGCTGGCCGAGCTCGGCTCCTCGTCCGGCGGCTGCGGCCTCGCCGACAACGCGGCGGCCGTCGCCGCCTTCGAGGCCGCCGACCTGCTGATCGACCTCGCCTCGCTGCTGCACACGCCCGAGCAGGAGGCGATCGTGCGCTCCGGCACGCGCATGCTGATGTGCATCGAGCCGGTCGACGTGCTCGAGCGCCTGTTCCCGACCGCGCGGCTGCGCGCCGAGGC
>DATHEP010000550.1:0-2040 GCA_035318525.1 Conexibacter sp. | reverse complement strand
GTTCGTCGAGGATTGCGAGACGCCGATCTCGGCGTTCCTCAAGCTGCGCGGCGAGGGTCCCGCGTTCCTGCTGGAGTCGGCCGAGCAGGGCCGCGTCGGGCGCTGGTCGTTCATCGGCTTCCGCCCGCGCACCGTGCTGCGTTGGTCACTTGGCGACGACGGCGACCCGTACGCGCTCGCCGCCGCCGAGGTTGCGCGCTATCGCCAGGCGCCGCTGCCCGACCTGCCGCCGTTCTCCGGCGGCGCCGTCGGCTGCTTCGGCTACGACCTCGTGCGCACTGTCGAGCCGCTCGAGGCGCCGAACCCCGACCCGCTCGGCGTGCCCGATCTCGCCCTGATGCTGACCGACGTGCTGGTCGCGTTCGACCACCTGCGGCGCGAGCTGACGATCCTCGCGAACGTCTACGCGGACGACGACGACCTTGAGCGCTCCTACGCGGCGGCAGTCGAGGCGATCGCCGACGTGCGCCGCCGGCTGGCGGGCCCGCTCCCGCCGCACGCCGCGGACCAGCCGTCGCGCGACCGCACCGCGCCGACCTGGGCGAGCAACATGCCGCGCGAGCGGTTCGAGGGGATGGTCGAGCGGATCGTCGAGTACATCCACGCCGGCGACGCCTACCAGGTGGTGCCCTCGCAGCGCTGGTCGGCGGAGGTGCCGGTCGAGGCGTTCTCGATCTACCGCGGGCTGCGCGCCGTCAACCCGAGCCCCTACATGTACTTCCTCGACTTCGGCGACTTCGAGATCGCGGGCGCCTCGCCGGAGCCGCTGGTGACCGTCCACGACGGGAGGATCGAGACCCGCCCGATCGCCGGCACGCGCCCGCGCGGCGGCAGCGCCGAGGACGACGGGCGCATCGCGGAGGACCTGCTGGCAGACGAGAAGGAGCGCGCCGAGCACGTGATGCTCGTCGACCTCGGCCGCAACGACGTCGGCCGCGTCAGCGAGTACGGCTCCGTGAAGGTCGACGCGTTCATGGAGATCGAGGCTTACAGCCACGTGATGCACATCGTCTCGCGCGTCTCCGGGCGCCTGCGCGAGGACGTCGGACCGCTCGATGCGCTGCGCGCGATCCTCCCGGCGGGTACGCTCTCCGGCGCGCCCAAGGTCCGCGCGATGCAGATCATTGACGAGCTGGAGCCCGTCAAGCGGGGCGGCTACGGCGGAGCGATCGGCTATCTCTCATACACCGGCGAGCTCGACACGTGCATCCACATCCGGACGGTCGTCGTGAAGGACGGCGTCGCGCACGTCCAGGCGGGGGGCGGAACGGTCGCCGACGCGAAGCCGGACTACGAGTTCCGCGAGTCGGAGGCGAAGTCGCGCGCGGTCAAGCAGGCGATCGAGCTGGCGGTGGCGCAGCCTGAGTGGCCATGAGGGTTCTCGTCCTCGACAACTACGACTCGTTCACCTACAACCTCGTCCAGTACCTCGGGGAGCTGGAGGCGGAGGTCGAGGTGGTTCGCAACGATCGCGCGACGGTCGCCGAGCTGCTCGTGCGCGGCTATCACGCCGTCGTCGTCTCGCCGGGTCCGTGCACGCCGGACGAGTCCGGCATCTCGCTGGAGGCCGTGCGCGCCTTCCCGGAGGCGGGGATCCCGACGCTCGGCGTCTGCCTCGGGCACCAGGCGATGGCGCAGGCGTTCGGCGGGCGCGTCGTGCGGCACGAGCCGGTCCACGGCAAGACCTGCGAGATCGAGCACGACGGTCGCACGGTCTTCGAGGGCCTCGACTCGCCGCTGACGGTCGGCCGCTACCACTCGCTCGTCGCCGAGGAGGCGTCGCTGCCGGCGGAGCTGGAGATCTCGGCTCGTGGCGGCGGCGTGATCCAGGCGATCCGCCACCGCACGCTGCCGGCGGAGGGGATCCAGTTCCACCCCGAGTCGGTGCTGACCCCGTCCGGCCACGACCTGCTGCGCAACTTCCTCCACCCCGACGCCTGATGCCGAACCCGGTGCTCACAGCGGCGATCGACAAGGTCGCGTCCGGCGCCGACCTGGCAGCCGACGAGTCGGCCGCTGTGCTCAGCGAGATCATGCACG
>DATHEP010000549.1:0-2050 GCA_035318525.1 Conexibacter sp. | reverse complement strand
CGGCGGAGGGTCTAGAAACTTGGCTCGCGATACATCCCCCCAGTGCAAGCAGTGCCGCCGCGAAGGGCAGAAGCTCTTCCTCAAGGGCGAGCGCTGCCTGACCGACAAGTGCGGCGTTGAGCGCCGCTCCTATCCGCCCGGCGAGCACGGCCGCGGGCGCCAGAAGCAGTCGGAGTACCGAGTGCAGCTGCGTGAGAAGCAGAAGGCCCGCCGCTACTACGGCGTGCTCGAGGCGCAGTTCCGCACCTACTACGCGAAGGCTTCGCGCCAGCCCGGCATCACCGGCGAGAACCTCCTGCGCATCCTCGAGTGCCGGTTCGACAACGTGCTCGTGCGCCTCGGCTTCGCCGCCTCGCGGCGCCAGGCGCGCCAGATGATCCGGCACGGCCACTGGACGATCAACGGTCGCCGGGTCAACATCCCCAGCTACCAGGTGCGCGACAACGACGTGATCGCCGTCCGCGCCGGCAGCGAGGGCGCCGACAAGGTCATCCGCGACGCGACCGAGCTCACGGCACAGGTGCCGCCGTGGCTGCAGGCCGACCACGACTCGCTCACGGCGAAGGTGCTCCGTAAGCCCGAGCGCCGGGAGATCGCGGCGCCGGTCCAGGAGCAGCTCATCGTCGAGCTGTACTCGAAGTAATCCCGTCTTTTTCCATGCCCGGGGCCCTAGCTCCCCATCTGTCCCCGCCCCCGGGCCGCTCCACCCCCGACGACGTTAGGACCCTGATGCTCGACTTCCAGATCCCCCGAATCACTGCCGAGTCGGTCGAGGACAACCGCGGCTCCTTCACCGTCGAGCCGCTCGACCGCGGCTTCGGCTACACCTTCGGCAACTCGCTGCGCCGCGTCCTGCTGGCGTCGCTGAGCGGCGCCGCCGTGACCTCCGTGCGCATCGAGGGGGTGGCGCACGAGTTCTCGACCATCAAGGGCGTCACGGAGGACGTGACCGACATCGTCCTCAACCTCAAGGGCATCGTGTGCCGCATGCACTCGGACGCCACCGAGATCGAGGCGCCGCTCGTCGTGACCGGCCCGGGCGACATCACCGCGCGTGACATCGACCTCCCCTCCGGCGTCGAGATCCTCAACCCGGACGCCCACATCGCCACGCTCGAGAAGAAGACCAAGCTCGAGCTGTACCTGACGATCGGCCGCGGGCGCGGCTACCGGCCGGCGGAGGACAACAAGTCCCCCGACCAGCCGATCGGCGTCATCCCGATCGACTCGATCTTCTCGCCCGTGCGGCGGGTGGCGTACAACGTCGAGGGCGCGCGCGTCGGCCAGCGCACGGACTACGACAAGCTCACGCTCGACATCGAGACCGACGGCTCGGTCGATCCCCAGGCGGCGCTGCGCGACGCGGCGGAGATCCTGATCTCCTCCCTGTCGATCTTCACCGACGAGGACCGCATCGAGGAGCTGCGCGCCGGCCCGGCGGGCATGTCCGCCCTCGACAACGGCGCGGGCGGCGCGAGCGCGAGCGCCATCGCGGCGGCCGGTGGCCGCCCCGGCGGCGGGCCGATGGACGACATCCTGATCGAGGAGCTCGAGCTCGGCGTGCGCTCGTACAACTGCCTCAAGCGCGCGGGCATCCAGACGGTGGGCGACCTCGTCTCGAAGTCCGAGGGCGAGCTGGCCGCGATCCCGAACTTCGGCAAGAAGTCGATCGACGAGGTCATCGAGACGCTCAACCAGCGCGGTCTGGGCCTCCGGACGGACTAGGTAGGCTGGATCGATGCGCCACCAGAAGACCCGCCACAAGCTGTCCCGCAGCGCCTCGCACCGCAAGGCGCTGCTGGCCAACCTCTGCGTCGAGGTCATCGACCACGAGCGCATCAAGACGACGGAGGCGAAGGCCAAGGCGGTCAAGCCCGAGGTCGAGAAGCTGATCACGCTGGCCAAGCGGGGCGACCTGCACGCACGCCGGCAGGCGATCTCGACGCTGCAGCATCCGGACAAGGGCGTGATCTACAAGCTGTTCGACGAGATCGCGCCGCGCTACAGCGCCCGTGAGGGCGGCTACACGCGCATCCTCAAGCTGGGCCCC
>DATHEP010000548.1:0-2899 GCA_035318525.1 Conexibacter sp. | reverse complement strand
TCGCGCATGTTCGCCGCCTCCCGTCGGAACGTGCGGGCGACCTCATGCGGATCGGAATGCTCGTCGGGTTTGGCACCGGACTCCTTGGATGGCTCGCCGCGTTTGCCATAGATCGGCTGTAGACAGCGACCTTAGGATCGGCTCGTGAACCCAATCTTCCATACTCGTGTCTGGACTGGCCTGACCGGTCTCGTGATGCCGCTCTTGGCGATGGCGGCCTACGTGCTGGGGTGGTCGCCCGTGCTCCAGGTCGTGCTCACAGTCCTGTGCGTCACGGGGATCTACGGTCCGTGGCTCGTCGCGACGGATCTGCGCAGATGGCGCGCCGAGCAGGGCGCGCGGCTGCGCGCGCGCATGCGGCGGCTGCGGCCGTCCCATCGATCTCGCGCATAGCTGGGTCTCGCCTGAGCACGCGTGCCCGCCCTATCCTCGACATCCGAGGATGGCTGGCGCGAACGGAACCGAGAGAGGGCTCGAGGATGCGGCCCCGCAGACGCGCGAGCAGCGGCTGGCGGAGCAGCGGCGCGGGCTGCCGGACCAGCCCGGCGTCTACCTGTTCCGCGACGCGAGAGGTCGCGTGATCTACGTCGGCAAGGCGAAGTCCGTCAAGAAGCGCGTCGCGTCGCACTTCTCGAACCCGAGCACGCAGGTCGGGCGCGACCTGCTGCCGATGATCGATCGCATCGACTCGCTCGTCGTCGGCACCGAGGCGGAGGCGCTCCTGACGGAGCAGAACTTCATCAAGCAGTACAAGCCGCGCTTCAACATCCGCCTGCGCGACGACAAGTCGTATCCGTACATCGGGATCTCGCTCGACGAGCCGTTTCCGCGCGTCTACTTCACGCGTGAGCGCCACCGCCGCGAGCGGGCCTACTTCGGGCCCTACTCGAACGCGAAGCGCGTGCGCGAGACGCTCGACCTGCTCGGCAAGGTCTTCATGTTTCGCACGTGCGAGGGCTCCGAGCCCGGTCGCCGCAGCGGCTCTCCGTGCCTGGACTACTACATCAAGCGCTGCACGGCGCCCTGCGTCGGCTATGTCTCGCAGCAGCAGTACCGCGACGCGATCGACGGCGTGATGGACTTCCTGTCTGGTCGCTACCGCGCGATCGAGTCCGCGATCGAGGGCGGCATGAGACAGGCCGCGGCAGAGCAGCGCTTCGAGGACGCCGCGCTCGCGCGCAACCGCTTGAGAGCGATCCGCTCGCTGCTGGAGCGCCAGCGCGTCGCGAACGACGCGATCGGCACGCTCGACGCGGTCGCGATCGCGGTTGACGCAACGGAGGCGAACGCGCAGGTCTTCCAGGTGCGCGACGGCGTTCTCTCGGACCGGCAGAGCTTCTACCTCGAGAACGAGGCGGGCGACGGCCTGCCGGCCGTGGCGGAGGCGTTCCTGCTGCAGTACTACGGCGACGCGATCGCGATCCCGCCGCTGCTCGTCGTGCAGCGCGAGGTGGGGGGGCTGCCGATCGTCGCGGAGGCGCTGGCTGCACGGCGCGGCGCGCGCGTGGAGCTGCGCGCAGCCGAGCGCGGCGACAAGCGCCGCATCCTCGACCTCGCCGAGCGCAACGCGCGGCTCGCGCTCGACCAGGAGAAGCTGCGCGCCGAGCGCAGACGCCAGCAGCGCGTCGAGGCGCTCGAGCGCCTGCAGGAGGCGCTCGGGTTGGACGCGATCCCCTTGCGGGTGGAGTGCTTCGACATCTCGAACCTCGGTGGCACGCACACCGTCGCCTCGATGGTCGTGTTCGAGGGCGGCGCGCCCAAGAAGGCGGACTACCGGCGCTTCACGCTGCGCGGGGGCGTCGAGGGCGTGCCGGACGACTTCGCCTCGATGGAGGAGGTGCTGGCGCGGCGGCTCGGGCAGTACGAGCGCCAGCACGACCGCTCGCCGCACGACGAGGACTACGACGCCTCCTTCGCGGCGCTGCCGAACCTCGTCGTGATCGACGGCGGCAAGGGACAGCTCTCGGCCGGCCTGCGCGCGCTCGAAGGCTTCCGCCGGCGCGGCGTCGCGATCGTCTCGCTCGCGAAGCGGATCGAGGAGGTCTTCACGCTCGGCCGGGCGGCGCCGATCGTGCTCGCGCACGACACGCCGGAGCTGCAACTGCTCCAGCGCGTGCGCGACGAGGCCCACCGCTTCGCGATCGGACACCACCGCATCCGCCGCGACAAGGCGATGACGACGTCCGTGCTCGACCACCTCAGCGGCGTCGGCCCGGCGCGCAAGCGCGCGCTGCTGCAGCACTTCGGCTCGCCGGAGGCGTTCCTGGCGGCGAGTCGCGAGCAGCTCGAGTCGGTGCCGGGGCTGCCCGGAAAGGTCGCGCGCGACCTGTACGCGCAGCTGAACAAGACGGGGCACTGATCGCGACGGGCGATCACCCTGCACACGACTTGTTCACACGCCCGTCCGCGCGGATCGGCACAATGAAGGGCATGAGCATCTCCCGGCCCACGGGGCACGGGGACCGCCAGCAGCCGGCGGCACGGAAGCTCGAGCTCACGCCGGCGCAGACGGAAGTCCGCAGCTCCGCGCTGACCGACCTGGTCGTCATCACCGGCTACTCCGGCGCCGGCAAGTCGACCGCGATGGCCGCCTTCGAGGACGAGGGCTACTTCTGCGTCGACAACTTGCCCGCGGAGATGATCCGGGCGCTGGCCGGGCTGTTCATGCACGACGGCTCGAAGGTCGAACGCGCCGCCGTCGTCTCCGACCAGCGCGGCGGCGAGTACTTCGGCGGCCTCGCGCGGGTGATCGAGACGCTGCGCTCCGACGAGGTCGCGCACCGCGTGATCTACCTCTGCGCCGACGACGAGACGCTGCTCGCCCGCTACAAGGAGACGCGCCGTCGCCACCCGCTCGCGCCCTCCGGCAACCTCATCGACGGGATCCGGCGCGAGGCCG
>DATHEP010000547.1:0-3506 GCA_035318525.1 Conexibacter sp. | reverse complement strand
GCGCGACGCACGTCCCCGACGTCCCCCCGCCGCAGGAGGCGCCCCGATGACCTGGATCCGCCGCGGTTCGCCGCGCATCGCCCTCGCGCTCGGCCTGCTCGCCGCCGCGCTGCTCGCATCGAGCGCCCATGCCGCGAACTGGGCAGAGATCCCCTCCAACACGGGCGAGGACATCACCGCGATCGAGTACCAGAGCGCGGACCGCTTCTGGTTCGGCACCGGCGCCGGCAGAGTCTTCCGCCGCGTCGGCGGCGTCTTCCAGCAGGAGGCGTTCGTGCCCGGCGCGTTCATCAAGGACATCGAGTTCCAGGACGGCGGCGGGCTCGTCGGCTTCGCGGTCGGCACGAACGGGACCGTCCTGCGCACCGCCGACGGGGGCGACAACTGGGTACCGATCCCCGGCATCAGAGGCGGCAGCCCGTCGGCCCCGAACAACTGCGGCGTCGACCTGGCGATCGGCGACGTCGACAGCGTCCGCTTCGCAGGCAACGCACGTGCGTGGCTGCTCGCCGGCGGCTCGCAGGTCTACCGCACGAGAGACGGCGCGACCACGGTCACCGTCGGCGGGCTCGGCAACTGGGAGTGGATCAACAACAACGCCGGCACGTGCCGCATCAGCGGTGACGTCGACGACGCGTTCCCGATCCCGGGCACCGACGCGATCTACTTCGTCGGCAAGTCTTTCGGGCAGATGTTCTTCTCCTCCAACGCGCTCACCTCCACCGCCACGCTGAAGTCCGGCTCCGCCGGCAACGGCTTCGAGGCGACGCGACGCCTGGTCGGCGACCCGGCCAACGCGAACCGCATGTGGTCGGTCGCGCCCAACGGCGGCGGCGGCTCGTACTACGGCCGCACGACCGACGGTTGGAACAGCGAGCTCAACTGGACGCTCGCGAACTCCGAGCTCGGCGACTTCGCGAGAGCCGAGAGCGTCGACTACAACGGCGGCACGGTGCTGGCGGCAGGCTCGGCCGGAATGATCCTCAACTCGATCAACGGCTCGAGCTTCTACCTCGTTCCAGCGGGCGGAGCGGTCGCGACGCAGGACTGGACCAGCGTCAGCCTCGCGAGCGCCAACGACGCGGCCGTCGGCGGCACGAGCGGCAAGCTGCTGATCTCGCTCAACGCCGCGAGCGTCCCGCTTCCGGTGGTGCCGCCCGTGACGCCGCCCGTCGTACCGGTGACGCCGCCGAGAACGTCTACCCCGAGACTGCCCGGGGTCAGATTTCCGTCTGTCGTCAACCCGCCGGTCAGAGGCGGCGTCGCGAGAGTGGGCAGAAGATTCGTCAGCGTGCCGGTGTCCGGCAGACTCACGCCGCCGAGAGGCGTCAGCGCGTCGGCCGCCTGCAGAGGCAAGCGAATCTCGCTGAGACTGAGCAAGACGAGAGGCAGAAGACGCACGCTCCTGAGAACGACGGTCAGAGTCTCGAGAAGCTGTCGCTACAGAAAGCTGCTCAGAGTGAGACGCTCCCGCGTCGCCGGAGCGAGAGCGCTGCTGCTGCAGGTCTCGTTCAGAGGCAACTCGGTGGTCGGTGCCTCGAGAGCGACCTACACCCTGCCGGTGGTGTAGCCCGCCGACGTCGAGGTCAGCGCCTTCACGAACTCCTCGAGCTGCGCCGCGGTCCAGCACTCGAACGCGGTGCAGTGCCGCTCGTACGCAGCGATGACGGAGTCGCCGTAGTTCCAGTACAGGCGCGGCTCGGGGTTGAGCCAGAACGTGCGGCCCGCCTTCGCGGCGATCGCGGCGAACACGTCGTCGCGCGGCGGGCGCCCGTTCGTGCGCGCGTCGCCGAGCACGATCACGGTTGCGCGCGGGTGCAGGTCGTCCTCGACCTCGGCGAGGAACTCGGTCCACACGCGGCCGTAGTCGGTGTAGCCGGAGATGTCGGCGACGCCGGCGTCGCGCGAGATCGCCTCGCTCGCGGCGCGGAAGTCGCGCTCGCGCTCGAAGACGTCCGTCACCTCCGAGATGCGCTCGATGAAGACGAACGAGCGCAGCTTGCGGAACGAGTCGTGCAGCGCATGCAGCACGGACAGGAAGAAGACGCTCGCTGACGTCACGGACGTCGACACGTCGCACAGCACGAACAGCTCCGGCCGCCGCGGCCGCTGCGGCCGGTACTTGAGGACGACCGGCACGCCGCCCGTCTCCAGCGAGGCGCGCATCGTGCGGCGCACGTCCACGTGCGCGTGGCGTCTGGCGCCGCGCAGCTGCTTGCCCTGCGTCGCGAGCCGCCGCTTGAGCTGTGCGACGACGCGGTGCACGGCGGCGAGGTCCTGGATCGGGCCGCCCGGCAGCGAGCGGTCCATCTCGCTCAGCGGCCGCGCCGGCGGGAGCTGCTTCGTGCGCTCGATCAGCCCGCGCTCCAGCTCGCGCCGCACCGCCTGCTCGAATCTGCGCAGCTGCTCGCGCGGCACGCCGTCGCGCCGCGGGTCGCCCTCCGGCAGATCCGGCTGCGGCTCGGCGCGCAGTCCGAGCGAGCGGCGGATCCGCTGCACGTCGACGCCGATCACGCCGGAGCCCTCGCCGCGCTCGCCGAAGGCGGCGATCGCGAGTCGTGCGAGGTCACGCATCGCGCCCTCGTCGCCGTCCTGCAAGGCCTGCGCGATCTGCTCGCGCAGCGCGTCGAGGTCGATCTGCTCGGCGCCGTCGAAGCCCTCGCCTTCGCCGATGCCCTCCGCGGCCGCCTGCGCCTCGGCGGCACGGAAGAAGAAGCGGTCGAACACCAGCTCGAACACGCGCCGGTCCTCCGGCGACTTCGCGAGCGTCGTCGCCATCGCCTCCTTGAAGTCGATCCGCGCGCTCCACGGGACCTCGCGCAGCGCCGCGAACGCGTCGAGCAGCTCGGACGTGCCGATCGCGACGCCCTCGCCGCGCAGCTCCTCGGCGAAGCCGATCAGGCTGGCGTCCAGGCCGGCCGGCCGGCGGCGGGCGGGCGGGCGAGGCCGGCCGGGGGTTGGCGGGTGGGAAGCCCCTTCAGCGGGAGGCCGCGCCATCGGGCGCTCCCTCGAGCCGCACGCCGACGCGCGCGGCCACGGTGTCGAGGTCCGAGCGGTGCTTGACGATCACCGACATCGTCTCGCGGAAGGTCTTCGCGTCGAGGTCCTCGGCGCCGAGCAGCAGCAGCGCGCGCGCCCAGTCGATCGACTCCGCGATCTACGGCGGCTTCTTGAGGTCGAGCTCGCGCACCTCCTGGACGAGCGCGACGAGCTTGCGCGCGATCGTCTCGTCCAGCTCGGGCGTGTGCAGGCGCACGATCTGCAGCTCGTGCTCGAGCTCCGGGTAGTCGAGCCACAGGTAGAGGCAACGGCGCTTGAGCGCCTCCGTCAGCTCGCGCGAGTTGTTCGACGTCAGCAGGACGACCGGCTGCGTGCGCGCGTCGATCCGGCCCAGCTCGGGGATCGAGATCTGGAAGTCGGACAGCAGCTCGAGCAGCATCGCCTCGAACTCCTGGTCGGTCTTGTCGATCTCGTCGATCAGCAGCACGACCGGCTCCTCGGAGGCG
>DATHEP010000546.1:0-6104 GCA_035318525.1 Conexibacter sp. | reverse complement strand
CACGGCCGCCTGCGGTGTTGCCGCGGTACCGGATGAGGCAAGTGACGCGAGCGCCGCGTTGCGCCTTGCGGACAACCGCATGTACGCCGTCAAGGTCAGCGCGTACGCCAGCAGTGAGCGAGCCATGTCGGTGGCTCTGATGCGGATGCTCGACGAGCGCCATCCGGGCCTTGGCAGCCACGGCGAGCAGGTCGCGAAGCTGGTCGTCGCCTGCGCTCAGGAGCTCAGGCTCCCTGACGAGGAAATCGCGACCGTCGAACGAGCGGCAGAGCTGCACGACCTCGGCAAGGTCGGTATTCCCTCGGCGATCCTGACCAAGCCAGGGCCGCTCTCCGACGAGGAATGGGACTTCATGCGCCGCCACAGCATCATCGGGGAACGAATCCTGGCCGGCGTCCCTTCGATGGAGTGCGTCGCGCCGCTGGTCCGCGCCGCGCACGAGCAATGGGATGGGCGCGGCTACCCCGACGGCCTCGCCGGCGAGCAGATCCCGCTCGGCGCCAGGATCATGGCCGTCGCCGACGCCTTCTGTGCCATGACCGAGAACCGACCTTACGCGCAAGCACGATCCCTTCATAGCGCACGCAGCGAACTGCGCGCCTGCTCGGGAACGCAGTTCGACCCGAGCGTCCTCTCCGCCTTCCTCGACATGCTCGATCGTCGCCAAGACGTTGACGCGCCAGCCGATAACGGCGGAAGCCCTGCGGTGGCTGGGCTTCCGGGCACATACTCGGGATAGGGCGGCGCGATCAGTGCGAGGAGCGGTGAGGCGGCCGAGAGTCGGGGAGGACGCGGCGCATGACTCGTCGCCTACCCCTTCGCGTTGCCGATGACGCCGATGCGGATTCCCAGCCACGGATACGTGGCCGTGAACAGCACGTTGTCCTGTGGCTGGAGGCCGACGGCGGAGAGCCACAGCTGGTAGGCGGGAGCATTCGCGATGCCGCCGTGCAGGCGACGCCACACGCGCCCCTTCGCGGTCCCGAGCGGCGAGGGCGTGATCGTGTCGGTCCACTCGACGACGTTGCCGCCCTGATCGATCGTGCCCCACGGCGACGTCGTCCGGGCCTGGCCGACGGTGCTCAGCGAGCCCTGGAAGGCCTTCGCGTAGGTGGTCGAGTCCAGCCCGAGCGGGTTGACGCTGCCGCAGTCGCTGGCCGGCTGCACCTGCACCGGGCACCAGCTTGGGGCGGGCGCGTTCGCAGAGTGGAAGGTCGCGAGCGGCTGGGTCGACGCGTTGGTCACGTCGCCGGTGGTCGCGTCGAGCGTCGTCGTGCTGGGCGCGGTTGCGCTGCCGTCGCCGAAGACGCCAGCGTTGGTCGGGTACTTCCAGTAGGAGAAGGTCCCGCCGCCGTCGGGGTCGTAGTAGGCCGCCTTGGTCCACTCGTCCTGGCTGGGCAGGACGAAGCCCGCCCGCTTGGTGCGGGTGGCCTTGCGGCGGCTCAGGTCGTACATCCCTCGCTCGGTCTGCGGCGAGAGGCGGACGCGGCGAGCGACGACCGCGACGTTGTCCACGCGGCCGGCGCGTGTCGAGAGCACACGACCGTTGTCGAGCGAGTTCACGAACCGTGCGGCACGCAGGAAGTTGGCGAAGCCGTAGGGCTTGTCGGCCCATGCCGGATAGGCGACGGAGTAGTGGCGGCCACGGGCAGCGCGCGGCTGCATGTCGATCTGGCCGTACTTCGGCCACGCCGAGCCGCTCTCGGTCGGGGCGTAGAGGTCGTGCGGGTCGCGTCCGCTCGGGTCGGCGGTGTTGAGGAACGCCACCCACTGCCCGACGGTGATCTCCAGCCGGCCGATCGCGTAGCGGTAGTCGACGCCGCCGAGCGTCTGGCAGCCCGCTCTCGCCTGCGGCGCGTCGGCACACGACTGGTAGATCGCGTCGGTGAACGGGACGACGGCCACGGAGGGGTTCCGAGGAGCGCCGACGTCGACCGTGATCAACGTCACGACGGCCCGCCGATCCGCGGCGGCGGTGACTGCGGGCGCGAGAAGCGAGACGACGGCCACCACGAGCGCGACGAGCGCCGGCAACGGAAGGGTCGAGAACGCTGTGGGATGAGCCGAGGGTTTGATCACACGGGGGTGGCGTCGGCGAATCGGGTGGCGACCTTGATGCCTCGGCCGATGGTCTGACAACGCTTAGCAATCGGTGATCTGGGAGATCGTGAGCGATCCATCCTCCGGGCCGATCTCCGCGGGCGGACGGGCAGCGCTAGACGCGCCGATCAGACCGAGTGGACGACGGGCGTTCGCGTCTGCGCCCGCTCGAGGATCGCGACCAGGGCGTCGAGGACCTGCGGGTCGAAGTGCCTTCCCCGGCCGTCCTCGAGCATCGCCAGCGCCTCCGATCGTGAGAAACGCGGACGGTAGACGCGGTCGCGTGTGAGCGCGTCGAACACGTCGGCGACCGCGGCGATCCGTCCCTCCAGCGGGATCGCGAAACCGCCGATCCCGCGCGGATAGCCGCCGCCGTCGAAGTGCTCGTGGTGCGTCCAGGCGATCTGCGCTGCGAGCTGGAGCAGCTCGCTGCGCGAGCCGGCGAGGATGCGATAGCCGATCTCGGCGTGCCGCTGGACGATCTCACGCTCGTCCGCCGTCAGCGAGCCGGGCTTGAGCAGGATGCGCTCGGGGATCCCGACCTTGCCGATGTCGTGCATTGCACTCGCCAGGCGGATCAGCCCGCAGCGGGCAGCGGGAAGGCCGAGCTCGGCCGCGATCTCAGAGCAGTACTCGCTCATCTGATTAATGTGAGCGGCCGCAGCTGGATCACGTGCCTCGACGGTGATGCAGAGCCGATGAATCATCTCTTCCCGTCCGAGATTGGCCTCCGCCTCCGCGTCGAGGTCGTACCGACGGCGGCTGGCCGCACTCAACACGCTGCGCATCACGTCGTTGACACTGAACGGCTTGACGAGATAGCCGTGAGCTCCCATCGAAAGGGCGCGATCGGCGAGCTCGACGTCTTCGAGCCCGCTCACCATGACCGTGGCGAGGCCGGGATGCCGCGTCAACGCACGCTTGGCGAGGTCGAGGCCCGCGCCGCCCAGGCGCACCTCGCACAGCATCAGGTCGAACGGCGTGCTCTCAAGGCACGTGCGGGCCTCGCTTGCGTCGTTCACGGTGGTACATCGATAGCCGGCGGACCTCAGAATTCGACCGAGCTCGGCGAGACAGTCCTCGTTGTCGTCGACGACGAGAACCCGCTCCTTGACCTCGTGGTGCCCATGCATCCTCGTCGGCCTCTCCCGGGTGGAACGTTGAGCTCGTCCGGTTGGTATCGGCAGGTGCGCGACAAATCAACACCCTCAGACGATCGATGGCGCGCCATCACTCTGTCTTAGTGGAGAGCGGTTCTTGACTTTGCGACGAATGGGAGGACAGTGCGTATGGGGGCCCCGGACGGCCACTACGACTGCCAGCAGGGAGCGTGAGGCGACGCCTCAGGTCACGAAGACGATCATTCTCGCCGAGCGATGGCGGCACTACGGGCAGACCGGAGATCGGAAAGCCCGTGATCAGCTCATCGTGGCCTACTCGCCGAAGGTCAAGTACGTGGCCGGCCGGATCGCGTCGCGCATGCCGGCGCACGTCGACGTCGCCGATCTCGTGTCGTATGGGCTCGGCGGCCTGATCAATGCCGTAGAGCGCTTCGAGCCCGCACGGGGGATCAAGTTCGAGTCGTACGCGGACAAGCGGATTCGCGGCGCCATCTTCGACGAGCTGCGCACGCTGGACTGGGTGCCGCGGGCGGTGCGAACGGAAGCGCGTGCGATCGAGACCGCTACCACTGAGCTGTCCACGCGTCTGCAGCGCATGCCGAGCGACGCCGAGCTGGGCGCAGAGCTGTCGATGGATCCCGCGCAGCTCAGCGCCTCGCTGCAGCGCGTGGCCGACGCGCGCCTCGTGGCGCTCGACCAGCCGTGGCGCTCGCCGACGAATGACGAGATCGAGCCCACGGTGCTGGCCACGCTGCCCGACCCCACCGCCGTGGACCCGGCGGCGAGCGCCGACGAGCGGGATCGGCGCGAGCGCATCGGGCAGGCCATCGGGCAGCTGCCCGAACGGGAGCGAGTCGTCGTCGGGCTGCGCTACTACCAGGATCTGCGCTTCTCCGAGATCGGCGACGTGCTCGGGGTGTCGGAGTCCCGCGCCAATCAGCTTCATGCGAAGGCCGTGATTCAGATGCGGACGCTGCTGCCCGACGAGGGCTCGTCCCCGCCGGTCACCCGCCCGGTCGCTGCTGTTCGGGCCGACTGAGGGCGGCCGGGGCGCCGATGCCCCCCGGGAGGAGCGGTCCGAAGCCTCTGCGGGTCATCTCGCCCCAGTGCTGCTTGCCGCGCAGCAGCGTGTACCACGAGCGCATCCGCACGAGCGCGAGCAGCTGGCGGTAGCCGAGGTTCTCGACGACCGCGCAGAGCGTGAGGCGGATCAGGTCGTGCCAGCCGGGGTAGCGGCGGAAGGCGCGCTCCTCCATCAGGATCACGAGGAAGCTCAAGACGACCCCGTACAGGAGCGCGACGGCGAAGAACGCCAGCGCGAACGGGACTGACACGAGCCCGAGGATCAGCGCGAGCGTGAAGAGGGCGTAGCCGAGGCACTCGATCGTCGGGCCGAGCAGCTCGAAGAGGATGAAGTACGGCATCGCGAAGGAGCCGATCCGTCCGTAGCGCGGCCGCAGCAGCATCGTCCGGTGGCGCGCGATCATCTCGATCAGCCCGCGCTGCCAGCGATCGCGTTGGCGCACGAGGGTTCGCAGGTCCTCCGGGCACTCGGTCCAGCAGATCGGGTCGGGGAAGAAGGTGATCCGGCACGGCTCGCCGCGGTCGCGTTGATGGTGGTGCAGCCGCAGCACGAGCTCCGCGTCCTCGCCGACGGTCGTGGGGTCGTAGCCGCCGACGTCGACGCAGACGTCGCGCCGGAACAGTCCGAAGGCGCCGGAGATGATCAGCAGCATCCCGCTCTTGGACCAGCCGATGCGCCCGCCGAGGAACGCGCGCAGGTACTCGATGATCTGCATGTTCGCGAGCAGGTTGCGCGGTGTGCGGACCTTTGCGAGGCGGCCGTCCTCGAACGTCGAGCCGTTGACGATCCGGACGATCCCGCCGACGGCGACCGTCTCCGGCGCCGCCTGGAACTCCCACACGAGGCGCGAGAGCGCGCCGGCGTCGAGCATCGTGTCGGCGTCGATCGCGCAGAACAGCGGGTAGGAGGCGTGGTTGATGCCGGCGTTGAGCGCGTCGGCCTTGCCGCCGTTGACCTTGTCGATCACGACGACGCGCGTATCGAGCGGGCTGGTCCAGACGCCCCGCACGAGCTGCGTCGGGATGTTGGAGCGCGGGACGCGGCCGATCTTCACCAGGCCGAACGCCTCCGTCAGCTGCGCCAGCGTGCCGTCCTTCGAGCCGTCGTTGACGACGACGACCTCGAACTCGACGAACTGCGAGACGAGCAGCGAACGCACCGACGCGACGATCGAGCGCTCCTCGCAGTAGGCCGGCACGAGGATCGAGACGGGCATGCTCATCTCCGACCGGGCGACGGCGTCGTAGTCGCGCATCGGACGGCGCTCGACGTAGTCCTCGATCGCCCGCCAGCCGATCACCGCGAGCACGGTGTACGTGAGCTGCAGCACGACGAAGTAGCCGAGCGTGAAGTAGTTGAAGCCGTGGAGGAGCTGCTCGAGCACGCGTGTCATGCGGCTGCGTGCTCCCGGACGATCGCGTGCAGCGCGAGCTGCTCGCGCGCGCGGTCGGCCGCGTAGGGATCGTCGTGCTCGAGCGCGCGTCGCAGCGCGTCGAGCCCCGGCTCGCCGAGCTCGCGCAGCGCGCGGGCGGCGTTGGCCCGCACCCACCAGGCGCGGTCGGAGAGGCGGCGCTCCAGGGATGGGAGCGCGGTGCTCGCGCGCAGCGCGCCGAGCGACTTGGCGGCCTGCGCACGGACCGGCCAGGCCTCGGAGTCGAGCGCGCGCACGAGCGCTGGGACGCACGCCGTGGCACCCACCTGCCCGAGCCCCCGCGCCGCCGAGACGCGCACCTCCTCCGATCCCTTCAGCAGCAGTCCGATCAGCGCGGTCTCGCCGCGGGGGTCCCGCGCGATCCCGA
>DATHEP010000545.1:0-2583 GCA_035318525.1 Conexibacter sp. | reverse complement strand
ATCTGGTCGATCTCCGCCTCCGAGTAGCCCATCGCGTCGAGCGCCATCGGCACCGACTGGTTGACGATCGTCATCTGCCCGCCACCGACCAGCTCCTTGAACTTGACCAGCGAGAAGTCGGGCTCGATCCCGGTCGTGTCGCAGTCCATCAGGAAGCTGATCGTCCCGGTCGGCGCCAGCACCGTCGCCTGCGCGTTGCGGTAGCCGTGCTCGTCGCCGAGCTCGACCGCCTCGTCCCAGGACCGCTGGGCGGCGGCCAGCAGGTCGCCTTTGATCCCGGTCCCGTCGATCTCATAGGAAGCGTCGCGGTGCATCCGCATGACGCTGTTGTGCGCCTCGCGGTTGGGCGGGTAGGCCTCATAGGTGCCGACCGCTGCGGCGATCTCGGCCGACTTGCGATAGCCGCGACCGGTCATCAGCGCGGTGATCGCTGCGCAGATCGCGCGGCCCTCGTCCGAGTCGTACGCGAGGCCGTTCGCCATCAGGAGTGCGCCCAGGTTCGCGTAGCCCATGCCGAGCTGGCGGAACGCGCGGGCGTTCGCGCCGATCTCCTCGGTGGGGTAGCTCGACGGGCCGACGACGATCTCCTGAGCGAGGAAGACCACGTCCACCGCGTGCTCGAACGACTCGACGTCGAAGCTGCCGTCCTCGCGGCGGAACTTCATGAGGTTGAGCGACGCGAGGTTGCACGCCGAGTCGTCCACATGCATGTACTCCGAGCACGGGTTCGACGCGTTGATCCGGCCCGAGTTCGGGCAGGTGTGCCACTCGTTGATCGTCGTGTCGTACTGCACGCCCGGATCGGCGCAGCGCCACGCGGCGTCGGCCAGCTGGTTCAGCACGTCCTTCGCGTCGACGATCTCGTTCGCGGCGTCGTCAATGCGCGCCTTCAGCTCCCAGGAGTCGCCGCGCTCGGCGCGCTCCATGAACTCGTCCGTGACCCGCACCGAGTTGTTCGCGTTCTGGTACTGGATCGAGGCGAAGGCCTCGGAGTCGAGGCGCATGTCGAAGCCCGCGTCGCGGAGGGCCATCGCCTTCTCCTCCTCGCGCGCCTTGCACCAGATGAAGTCGAGGACGTCCGGGTGGTCCACGTCCAGCACGACCATCTTGGCCGCGCGACGCGTCTTCCCGCCCGACTTGATCGTGCCGGCCCAGGCGTCGGCACCGCGCATGAAGCTGACCGGACCGGAGGCGAGCCCGCCCTTCGAGAGGTGCTCCTTCGAGCCGCGGATGCGCGAGAGGTTGATCCCCGAGCCGGAGCCGCCGCGGAAGATCATGCCCTCCTTGGTGTTCCAGCCGAGGATCGACTCGATCGTGTCCTCGACCGAGAGGATGAAGCAGGCGGAGCACTGCGGGTGCTCCTCGAAGCCCACGTTGAACCAGACCGGCGAGTTGAACGCGGCCATCTGGTGAAGAAGGATGTGGGTGAGCTCGTCGTTGAACGCCTGAGCGTCGTCCTCGCTCGCGAAGTAGCCGCCCTCGCGGCCCCACTCGGAGATCGTTCCCGCGACGCGGCCGATCATCTGCTTGACCGAGCTCTCGCGCTCCGGCGAGTCCATGCGCCCGCGGAAGTACTTCTGGGCGACGATGTTCGTGGCGTTCTGCGACCAGGTCTTCGGGAACTCGACCCCGCGCTGCTCGAAGGCCGGCTTCTCCGGGTCGCCGATCAGGGCATCGCGGATCTCCCACCCGACCGAGTCGAACGGGCTCACGCCAGCCGCCGTGAAGCGCCTCCCCACACTGACTCCATCACCTGCCGCGGTGATGGCTGGGGCGGTGGCGCTACGGCTGTCTTGCATGACTTCTCCTCGGTTGGGCGATTTTTTGGGCCCCTCTCAGCGGGGAAAGACCGATATTGCTCCTTGAGCCGGACGGACTCTCCTCGCCCTCCAGCGGCAGCTGATCGGCCCCGGGAAGGGGGTCGTCGCGGTAGCGCTGGACCGTCTCAGCGACCTCGTCGAGGTCGGCGAGATTGCGGTAGATCGAGGCGAACAGGATCCCCGACACCGGGTCGAGCTGGGCGAGCCCGCGCTCGGCGAGATCGCCGATCTGGCTCGCCTCGACCTCGGGGCCGGACCGCCTCACCGCCGCCGCGATCGACTCCGACAGGTCTTCCAGCTGCTCCGAGCTCACGGGTCGCTTGTTGGCGGCCCGCTCGAGCCCTCCCAGGAGCTTCCGGTCGTCGAATCGCTCGCGGCGGCCATCACGCTTGAGGACGGTCACGTTGGCTTCCGTCCGCTCGTACGTGGTGAAGCGGTTGCCGCAGCCCTCGCACTCGCGACGGCGGCGGACGGCATCGCCCGGCTCAGACAGCCGAGAGTCGACCACGCGGGTCGACTCGGATGAGCAGAAGGGGCAATGCACACGGCCTATTCTACTACCCCTAGTGCCTCATTCCTCCCGAAAGCACTACATATTGTGTGCTCTATGCGGAGTGAACGTGCTCCACGATGGCCTCGCTGAGCGGTCGGCCGCCGTCGGCCGGCGCGTCGAAGCTATCCCAGACGAAGTCGTTGTCGCGGAGGAAGTCCGCAAAACCTTTGGAAGGTGCGTGGAAATTGAGCCAGGTCGCCTCAGCCGGTA
>DATHEP010000544.1:0-11354 GCA_035318525.1 Conexibacter sp. | reverse complement strand
TCGCATCGACGTCTCGCTCGAGCTGCTGCGCGCGACCGACGAGGCGCCGTTCCGCGAGCTGGCGCGCCGCGACGTGCCGCTCGTGATGGTCTCGACCGGCGTCTACCCGGCGCTGTCTGAGCGGCCGGCGATGTTCTCGCGGCGGGTGACGACGGACGAGCTGCACGGACCGGTCGGCTTCGACGGGGTGACGGTCACCGACGACCTGGAGGTCGCGGCACTCGCGCACCTGACGCCCGAGCGCAAGGCGCTCGCCTCGGTGCGCGCCGGCAACGACCTGCTGCTGTTCTGCCAGAGCTGGTCCGCGGCCGAGCGCGGCGCCGCGGCGCTTCGCCGGGCGGTGCGCAGCGGGACGATCCCGCGTGCCGCGATCGACGCGGGCGCGAACCGCGTGATCGCGCTGCGCGGCGGCTTGCGCTGAGCGCTCGCGTGAGCGCCTGCGCAGAGGGGGAGCACGCAGCGCGCAAAGCGCTGCTTCTGCTTTACTTCTCGCTCGCCATGCCGAAGATGAAGACCCATTCCGGAGCCAAGAAGCGCTTCAAGCTGACCGCCAAGGGCAAGGTCCGCGGCCGTCACGCCTTCACGAGCCACATACTCGAGAAGAAGTCGCCGAAGCGCAAGCGCCACCACGGCAAGCCGGCCGTGATCTCGGACCACGACACCCCGCGCGTCAAGAAGCTGCTGGGAGCGGGCAAGTGACGCGCGTCAAGCGCTCCGTCGCCGCTCGCAAGAAGCGTCGTGAGGTCCTCGAGCAGACGAGAGGCTTCCGCGGCCAGGCGAACCACAACTACAGACGCGCCAAGGAGGCCTTGCTCAAGGCCGACCAGTACCGGTACCGCGACCGGCGCAACCGCAAGCGCGACTTCCGTCGCCTGTGGATCACGCGCATCAACGCGGCGGCGCGGCAGAACGACCTGTCCTACTCGCAGTTCATGCACGGCCTCGCGCTCGCGGGCGTCGAGGTCGACCGCAAGATCCTCGCGGACATCGCCGTCCGCGATGCAGAGGCGTTCCGCCGATTTGCCGAGCACGCCCGCGAGGCGTTGGCTGCGGCTGCCTAGCCGAACCGCCGACGCAACTCCCTCCGGGCGCCGCTCCTCAAAGGACGGCGCCCTCTTTCGTTTAAGACCCGGATTCCGCGCACATGACCATCAGCTCACCACACAATGAACGCCTCAAGGAGATCCGCAAGCTCGCGCGGCGGCGCACGCGCGAGCAGGCAGGGCGCTTCGTCGCTGAGGGCGAGGACCTGCTCGCCGCTGCCGAGACGGCCGGCTGGCCGGCGCTCGAGCGCTACTGCGCGGCTGGCAGCGGACTGGCGGGCGTCGAGGTCGAGCCGGACCTGCTGGGCGAGGTCTCGCAGCTCGGCTCCGGCACGCGCGCCCTGGCGGTCTACGAGCAGCGCTGGGCGGCCGTGCCCGCCGGGCCGTTGTGCGTCGCGCTTCACGGCATCGCCGATCCCGGCAACGTCGGCACGATCCTGCGCTCGGCGCTGGCGTTCGGCGCGTCGTCGGTGGCGCTCGGGCCGGACTGCGCGGACCCCTACGGGCCGAAGGCCGTGCGGGCGTCGATGGGCGCGGTGTTCGCGGTGCCGCTCGCGCGGTTCGCCTCGGTCGCCGAGCTGCCGGGCACGACGATCGCGCTCGACGCGCACGCGGGCGAAGCGCTGCGCGGACCGCTCGACGGCGATGTCACCCTGCTCGTCGGCGCCGAGCGGGCCGGCCTGCCCGCGGACGTGCTCGCCGTGTGCGATCAGGTCGTGCGGATCCCGATCGCGTCGGAGTCGCTGAACGCCGCCATGGCGGCGACCGTCGCCCTCTACGAGGTCACGCGCGAAGCCGTCGCGCCGGACCATAGGATGGGCGCCGCATGATCGAGCGGATCGACGAGCTGCGGACCGAGGCCGAGGCGGCGATCGCCGCCGCGACGACGAGCGACGCGCTGGAGCAGGCGCGCGTGCGGTTCCTCGGGCGCAGAGCGGAGCTGCCGAACCTGCTGCGGGGCGTCGCGCAGTTGCCGCCCAAGCAGCGTGGCGCCGTAGGCAAGGCGGCGAACGTCGCGCGCACGGCGCTGGAGGCGCTGATCGAGGCGCGCGGGGCGGAGCTGGCTGGCGCTGAGCTGGAGGTGCAGTTGGCGGCCGACCGGATCGACGTGACGCTGCCGGGTGCGCCGGTTCCGCTGGCCGGCGGGCTGCACCTGCTGACGCAGACCCGGCGCGAGATCGAGGACGTGTTCGTCGGGCTCGGCTACACGGTCGCCGAGGGTCCCGAGGTCGAGCGCGTCTACTACAACTTCGACGCACTCAACCACGACCCGGCGCATCCGGCGCGGCTGCGGTCGGACACGTTCTACGTGGCGGACGACGTCGTGCTGCGCACGCACACCTCGCCGATGCAGGTGCGCGCGATGGAGCAGCAGCCGCCGCCGATCTTCCTGATCGTGCCGGGGCGTGTCTACCGGCGCGACAGCGACGCGACGCACACGCCGCAGTTCCACCAGATCGAGGGCCTCGCGGTCGACGAGGAGATCACGCTCGCGGACCTGAAAGGCACGCTGCTGGCGTTCGCTCAGGCGATCTTCGGCGACGAGCGGCAGGTGCGTCTGCGGCCGCACTTCTTCCCGTTCACGGAGCCGAGCGTCGAGGTCGACGTGTCGTGCTTCAACTGCAAGGACGGCATCGCCGCAGGCGGCGTGCGCTGCCCGCTGTGCAAAGGCACCGGCTGGATCGAGATCCTCGGTGCGGGAATGGTCGACCCGAACGTCTTCGGCTACGTGAGAGAGCACGGCTACGACCCGGAGAAGATCCAGGGCTTCGCGTTCGGGATGGGGATCGAGCGGATCGCCTTCCTCAAGCACGGCGTGTCAGATCTCCGTCTGTTCTACGACAACGACCTGCGGTTCCTGAGGCAGTTCGCATGAAGGTCCCGCTGAGCTGGCTCCACGAGTACGTGAGACCGGACCTCGACGCGGCCGCGCTCGCCGAGCGGCTGGCGCTGACTGGCACCGAGGTCGAGCGCGTCGTGCGGCACGGCGTGCCGGCCGTCGACGGGTTCGTGATCGGGCGCGTGGTGAGTGCCGAGCAGCATCCGGACGCGGACCGGTTGCGCGTCTGCCGTGTCGACCTGGGCGGCGACGAGCCGGCGCAGATCGTGTGCGGGGCGCCCAACGTCGCCGCCGGGCAGACGGTCGCCGTCGCGCAGCCGGGCGCGGTGATGCCTGACGGCACGAAGCTGCGCAAGGCGAAGCTGCGTGGCGTCGAGTCGCACGGGATGATCCTCAGCGAGCCGGAGCTGCAGATCGGCGTCGAGAGAGGGGGGATCATGGTGCTGGCCGAGGACGGGCTCGCGCCCGGGACGCCGCTCGCGGATGTGCTGCCGATCGCCACGGATGTCCTCGAGCTGGAGGTCACGCCGAACCGTCCCGACTGCCTCGGCGTCTACGGCGTCGCGCGGGAGGTGCATGCGGCGACGGGCGCGCCGCTGGCGGCCCCGCCATGGGCGGAGGATCCCGGGGAACTCGACGGCGCACCCGCTGGGATCGCGGTCGCCGTCGAGACCGAGCGCTGTGCGCGCTTCACCGCGCGCGTGTTCGAGGAGGTGACGGTCGGGCCGTCGCCCGCGTGGCTGAAGGCGCGGTTGACGGCGGCCGGGCAGCGGCCGATCTCGAACGTCGTCGACATCACGAACTACGCGATGCTGCTGACTGGCCAGCCGCTGCACGCGTTCGACCTGGATCGGGTCGCCGGCGGGCGCCTCGTCGTGCGCGACGGCCGCGACGGCGACGAGCTCGAGACGCTCGACGGTGAGCTGCGCAGGCTCGACGCCGACATGGTCGTGATCTGCGACGACGACGGACCCACGTCGATCGCCGGCGTGATGGGTGGCGCGCGCTCGGAGGTGCAGGGCGACACGACACGCGTGCTGATGGAGTCCGCCACCTGGGACGGCCCGAACATCCAGCGCACCTCGACGCGGCTCGCGCTGCGCAGCGAGGCGTCCGGGCGCTTCGAGAAGGGGCTCGCGCCCGAGCAGGCGATCGACGCGCTCGCGGTCGCGACCAAGTTGATGGTCGAGCTGTGCGGCGCGCGGCTCGCGCCCGGCACGCTCGACGAGGGCGCGGCGGCCGGTGGCCGGCCGGCGCCGGAGCCGATCCGGCTGCGCGACGTACGCGTGAGCGGGCTGCTCGGCGCGCCGATCGCGCGCGAGCGCTCCGCTGAGATCCTGGCTGCGCTCGAGTTCGACGTCGCACAGGCGGACGACGGGCTCGACGTGACCGTGCCGGCGTTCCGGCGCAACGACGTCTCGCGCGAGGCTGACCTGATCGAGGAGGTCGCGCGGATCGACGGCGTTGACAAGCTGCCGGCGACGCTGCCCGCCTCGGGCCACGCGGTCGGCCGGCTCACCGACG
The DNA here is from genome assembly GCA_035318525.1 of Conexibacter sp. Taxonomy (GTDB): domain Bacteria; phylum Actinomycetota; class Thermoleophilia; order Solirubrobacterales; family Solirubrobacteraceae; genus Conexibacter. The sequence continues at coordinate 6,947 of DATHEP010000544.1, read as the reverse complement.
GGCAGCGGTTGAGGCGGGCCGCCTCCGACACGCTCGCCGGCGCCGGCCTGCACGAGTCGATCGGCTGGTCGTGGAGCGGACCGGAGCTGGCGGACCGGCTGCGGCTGCCCGACGACGACCCGCGCCGTCACGCGATCGCCGTCGAGAACCCGATGTCGGCCGAGCACGCGTTGATGCGCACGACGCTGCTCGGGTCGCTGCTCGACGTCGCCCGGCGCAACGTGACGCACGGCACTGCCGACGTGGCGATCTTCGAGGCCGGTGCGGTGTACCTGCCTCGGGACGGTGCGCCGCTGCCCGCCGAGCCGCATCACGTCGGCGTGCTGCTGTCGGGCGCCGTGCGCGCGGCGAGCTGGCGCGAGCCGGCGCCGCCGGCGGCTGACTTCTTTGCCGCGAAGGGGGTGCTGGCGGCGCTGCTCGGTGCGTTGCGGGTCGACTGGCGGGTCATCGAGGGGGCTGAGCCGTTCCTGCACCCCGGCCGGGCCGCGTCGGTGGTCGTGGCGGGCTCCCCGGTCGGGTGGCTCGGCGAGCTGCACCCGTTGATCGCCGCCGACTGGGAGATCGACGGGGCCGTCGCCGCGTTCGAGATCGACCTCGACGCCGTGATCGCCGCCGTCCCCGGGCCGGTCCGCTACGCCGACTACACCTCGTTCCCCGAGGTGCGCCAGGACCTGGCGGTCGTCGTGCCCGCCACGGTCGCGGCGGCGACGGTCGTCGCCGCGGTGCGGAGAGCCGGCGGTCCGCTGCTCGCCACGGTCGAGGTGTTCGACGTCTACCGCGGTGCCCAGATCGGCGACGACGAGGTCTCGCTCGCACTCCGCCTCGCGTTCCGCTCGCCCGAGCGGACGCTGACCGACGACCAGGTCGCCGAGCGGCGCGCCGCGATCGAGGCCGCCCTGGCGGACGAGGTGGGAGGGCGGATCCGTGCTTAGCGGCGACCTGCGTCAGGTGTCCGACGCTCACAGTTGCGGTGCGAGGTGCGCGGATGCCTAGCGTCGCCGTCCTCGGCGCCTCCGGCTACGCGGGCGCGCTCGCGGCCTGGTTGCTGCACCGGCATCCGCGCTTCGAGCTGACGGCGCTGACTTCGCGCTCGGACGTGGGGCGGCGGTTGGACGACCTCTACCCGCGCTACCGGGTCCCGATGGCGATGGAGGAGCTGGACGTCGAGCGGCACGCGGACGGCTTGGACGCCGCCGTCGTCGCCTACCCGCACCACGCCGCGGCCTCGACCGTCGCCGGCCTGCGCGAGCGGGGCGTGCGCGTCGTCGACCTGTCGGCGGACTTCCGCCTGCGTGCGTTGGAGACCTACGAGCGGTGGTACGGAGCACATCCCGTGCCCGACCTGATCGGGGACGCCGTCTACGGCCTTCCGGAGCTCGGCTACCGCGACGCGATCCGCGACGCCGAGCTCGTCGCCAACCCCGGCTGCTTCCCGACCGCCGCGCTGCTCGGCCTCGCGCCGCTCGCGCGCGCCGGGCTGATCGACGACGCCGTGATCGACGCGAAGACCGGCGTCTCCGGCTCCGGTCGCGCCGCCACTGATGAGACGCACTTCGTGTCGGTCGACGAGAACGTCGTCGCCTACAAGCTGGCCGGCCACCGCCACGCGCCCGAGATCGACCAGGAGCTGGGCGTGCTCGGCTCGCAGGCCGGCCCGGTCACGTTCGTGCCGCACCTCGTGCCAGTCGACCAGGGCGAGCTGATCACCTCCTACGTGAAGCCGTCGCGCGAGGTCGACCAGGCCGAGCTCGACGCGCTGTTCGCCGACATGTACGCCGGCGAGCCGTTCGTCGAGCTGACCGGCCGTCCGCCAGGGATGCACGACGTCGAGAACACGAACATCTGCCGCATCTCCGTCCACGGTGAGCGGCACGACGGGCGCGTCGTCGTGCTGTCGGCGATCGACAATTTGTGGAAGGGAACCTCCTCGCAGGCGGTGCAGAACCTCAACCTGATGTTCGGCTTCGACGAGGGCACGGGGATCTCGTGAGACCGGCCTTCTTCGACTCGCGCTGGGTGCCGCAGCCCGACCATGTCGAGCAGCTCGACGGCGGGCTCGCCGCGGGCTTCCGCGCTGCGGGCGTCCACACCGGGCTCAAGGGCAAGGGCGCGCTCGACGTCGGCCTGCTCGTGTCCGATGCGCCGGAGACGACGAGCGCCGCGCGCTTCACGCGCTCGGGGATCGTCGCCGCCCCCGTGCAGCTGTGTCGGGACCGCTGCGACCTCGCGCACCTGCGGGCGGTCGCGGTCAATGCCGGAAACGCGAACGCGGCGACCGGGGTGTCCGGCCTGGAGAGCGCGGGCGCGACGCAGATCGCCGCCTCGCGGCTGACCGGGATCGACCCGGGGGCCGTCGCCATCGGCTCGACCGGCGTGATCGGCGTGCAGCTCCCGGTCGACCTGGTGCTGACCGGCCTGGAGGCGGCGCGCGAGCAGTTGCGGCCGGAGGGCGACAAGGACTTCGCGGCCGCGATCCAGACGACGGACGCGTTCGAGAAGCGCGCCTCGCTGCGCGTACGGCTGCCGTCCGGCGAGGTGACGCTGAGCGCCCAGGCGAAGGGGGCGGGCATGATCTCGCCGAACTTCGCGACGATGCTGTGCTTCGTGCAGACGGACGCCGCGCTCGACCCGGAGACGGCGGACCTGCTGCTCGGCGTGACGGTCAAGCGCTCGTTCGACCGCATCTCCGTCGACGGCCAGCTCTCGACCAACGACACGGCGATCCTGATGGCGAGCGGGGCGAGTGGGGTGGAGGTGAAGCCGGAGTCGCCTGACGAGCTGGCGCTCGGCGAGGCGCTCGACGCGCTGCTGCGTCAGCTCGCGCTGCTGATCCTGCGCGACGGCGAGGGCGCGAAGCGGATCGCGCGCGTGGTCGTTCTCGGCGGCGACGGCGAGCAGGTCGAGCGCGCGGCGCGCGCGGTCGCGAACTCCCCTCTCGTGAAGGCGGCGCTGCACGGCGGCGACCCGAACTGGGGCCGCATCTCGCAGGCGGTGGGCGGCGTGCTGCTCGACGTCCCGCTCGACCTCGACATCGCGATCGAGGGCGTGCCGGTGTGCGAGGGCGGCGCCGCGCGGCCGTTCGACGAGGCCGCGCTCGCGCAGGCGGTCGCCTCGACGGAGGTGGAGTACCTGATCGGCCTGCCCGGCGAAGGTGCCGAGACGGAGGTCTTCTTCTCCGACCTGTCGCACGAGTACGTGACGATCAACGCCGACTACACGACGTGAGGACGGGAGAGCCCATGCGCGACGTCGCCACGCTGCTCGAGGCGCTGCCCTACATCCGCGAGTTCCATGGCAAGACGGTCGTCATCAAGTACGGCGGCGCGGCGATGACGGACCCCGAGCTGCGCGAGGAGTTCGCCCGCGACGTCGTGCTGCTCAAGTACGTCGGCCTCAATCCGGTCGTCGTGCACGGCGGCGGGCCCGACATCACCGCCTACATGGAGCGGCTCGGCTTGCCGGTCGAGTTCGTCGGCGGCCTGCGCGTGTCCGACGAGGACACGGTCGAGGTCGCGAAGATGGTGCTCGTCGGCAAGGTCAACAAGGACATCGTGCTGCGCATCAACCGCCACGGCCAACCGGCGGTCGGCCTCTGCGGCGACGACGGGCTGCTGTTCCGCGCCGCGCGCCAGGCGGCGCCGGGCGGCGAGGACATCGGCTTCGTGGGGCGGATCGAGAAGGTCGACATCGACGTCATCACGCACGTCGCGCAGGACTACATCCCGGTCGTGGCGTCGGTCGGGGCGGACCGCGACGGCCACTCGTACAACATCAACGCCGACGAGGCCGCCGGTGCGCTCGCGCGCGCGCTCGGCGCCTACAAGGTGATGTTCCTGACCGACGTGCGCGGCTGGCTGCGCGACCCCGCCGACGCGGACAGCATCATCACCGAGGCGAGCGCGGATGAGGTCGAGGCGGCGCTGGTGACGGTCGCGGGCGGGATGCGGCCGAAGCTCGCCGCCTGCCTCGACGCGATCCACGGCGGCGTCAGCCACGCGCACATCGTCGACGGGCGCGTACCGCACTCACTGCTGCTGGAGCTGTTCACCGACGCCGGCATCGGCACGAAGGTGCGTCCCGCCGAATGAGCCTCGCCGAGCTGCAGGCGATCGAGGCGGCGCACGTCGTCCCCTCGTACGCGCGCTACCCGCTGGAGCTCGTGCGGGGCGCGGGCACGCGCGTGTGGGACGCCGACGGGAACGAGTACCTCGACTTCCTGTCGGGGATCTCGGTGCTGAACGTCGGCCACTGCCACCCCGCGGTCGTCGAGGCGGTACGCGAGCAGGTCGGGCGGCTCACGCACGTCACGAACCTCTTCTACACCGAGCCGGCGATGCGACTGGCGCAGCGGCTCGCGGAGTCGTCGCTCGGCGGCAAGGTCTTCTTCTGCAACTCCGGCGCGGAGGCGAACGAGGCGGCGCTGAAGCTCGTGCGCAAGGCGCGGCCGCGGGGCGAGGTCGTCGTCGTGCATGGTGGCTTCCACGGCCGCACGTACGGCGCGCTGTCCGCCACGCCGCAGGAGTCGAAGCAGGCGCCGTTCGCCCCGCTCGTGCCGGGCTTCGTCGCCGTCGCGCCGGAGCCGGCGGCGATCGAGGCGGCCGTGGGCGAGGACACGGCGGCGGTCCTGCTGGAGGTCGTGCAGGGCGAGAGCGGCGTGCACGTGCTGCCGGAGGAGACGCTGCGGGCCGCGCGCGACGCCTGCGACCGCGTCGGCGCCGCGCTCGTGTTCGACGAGATCCAGACCGGCATGGGCCGCACTGGAACGCTGTGGGCCTACGAGCAGACGGGCGTCGTGCCGGACGCGCTGACGACGGCGAAGGCGCTCGGCGGCGGGTTGCCGATCGGTGCGCTCGTGACCGGAGAGCGGCTCGCCGACGTCTTCCAGCCCGGCGATCACGGCTCGACGTTCGCCGGCGGCCCGCTCGTGGCCGCCGCCGCGAACGCCGCCTTCGACGTGCTGGAGGACGCGGCGCTGCTGACGCGGGTGCGGGACCTCGGGGAGCGGCTGCGGCACGGGCTCGCGGACCTGCCGGGGGCCGGCGGCGTGCGCGGCCGCGGCTTGATGATCGCGTTCGAGACGGCCGACGCGCCCGGCCTCGTGCGCCGCGCGCTGGAGGACGAGCGGATCGTGCTCAACGCGACCGGTCCGACGACCGTGCGGATGCTGCCGCCGCTGATCGTCACGCAGGACGAGATCGACGACGCGCTCGCGCGGGTCGGGCGGCTGCTGAGCGCCGTCACCGCGTAACCTTCGCGCCCGCCATGACTGAGACCGAGCACACCGAGGTCCACCGCATCGCCGCCGCACCCGCCCGCACGGCGTCCTACGAGGCCGATCCGAACGAGGTCGGCCGCGTCCTGCTGCTCTACTCGGGCGGGCTCGACACGAGCGTGATGCTCAAGTGGATCCAGGACGAGTACGGGGCGGAGGTCGTCTGCCTCACCGTCAACCTCGGCCAGCCCGGCGAGGACTACGAGGTCGTCAAGGGCAAGGCGCTGCAGCTCGGCGCGATCGAGTGCCACGTGGTCGACGCGCGCGAGCAGTTCGCGCAGGACTTCCTCGTGCCGGCGATCAAGGCCAACGCCCTCTACGGCGGCGGCTACCCGCTGTTCACGGCGCTCGGCCGGCCGCTGATCGCGCAGCTCGCGGTCGACTACGCGCGTGAGTCGGGCTGCGACACGATCGCGCACGGCTGCACCGGCAAGGGCAACGACCAGGTCCGCATCGAGACGACGATCGCCACGCTCGCGCCCGAGCTGAAGGTGATCGCGCCGGTGCGCTCGTGGCAGATGGGCCGCGAGGAGGAGATCGCCTACGCGCGTGAGCACGGGATCCCCGTCAAGGGCGGGACCGAGGTCGCGCCGTACTCGATCGACGACAACCTGTGGGGCCGCTCGTCGGAGGGCCGCTGGATCGAGGACCTCTCGCACGCGCCGGAGGACGACGTCTTCCAGCTCGTCACGCGGCCCGAGGAGGCACCGGACGAGGCGGAGGTCGTGACGGTCTCCTTCGAGGCAGGCGTGCCGGTCGCGCTCAACGGCGAGCGGCTGGAGCTCGTGAAGCTGCTCGAGCGCGTCGCCGAGATCGGCTGCAAGCACGGCGTGGGGATCGTCGACCACATCGAGGACCGCATCGTCGGCCTCAAGGTGCGCGACATCTACGAGGTGCCGGCGGCGGCGATCATCCTGACCGCGCACCAGGAGCTCGAGAAGCTCGTCGGCACGATCCACCAGAACCAGTTCAAGACAGGGCTCGACCAGAAGTGGGGCTACCTCGTCTACGCGGGTCTCTGGTGGGAGCCGTTGCGCACTGACCTCGACGCGTACATGGACGCCGTCAACGCGCAGGTGACCGGCACGATCGGCCTGAAGCTCTACAAGGGCTCGGCGCGGGTCGTCACGCGCGAGTCGCCGAACGCCGTCTACGACGCGTCGCTCGCGTCGTTCGCCGAGTCGGGCGGGCTCTTCTCGCAGACCGCGTCGCCCGGCTTCATTGAGCTGTGGTCGCTGCAGTCGCGGCTGGCGCACCGCCTGCGAACGCGCGGATGAGCGGCCCGGGCTGCTTGGCCTTGACGGGGCGCGGGTAAGGGGGGCACATGTCAGGCACCGCCTACAAGGCACTCGGCTACATCGTCTGGAAGAGCGGCATGTGGCGCTGGCGGCGCCGCTACGAGATCGCCAAGCGCATCGGCATCGGCGTGCTCGTCGCCGCCGGGGTCGCCGCCGTGGCGGCGGTCGTGCTGGCGCAGCGGCGCAACGGCTCCGGCTGACTCCGCGCACGAAGCGGATCTGGCGCGTCGGCGCGCTGGGGCGGCGTCCGCAGCGCGGGGTAGCCTCCTGACGGAGTACGCCGGGGAAAAGCCCCGGCGCCTGCCCGCGAACCAGATGCACGCCTCGATGCCGCCCGACACCTCTCCGCCCGACGATGCGCGGGGGTCCGATCCCGG